>NZ_JAUBQH010000094.1:0-16937 GCF_036701145.1 Microcoleus sp. Pol17C6 | reverse complement strand
AACGCCTTAAGTTTAACTCCAATTATGCTGCTTAATGTTTTGTTACATAAATATGTTTTTTCCCGCCTACCTACTTAGCGA
Organism: Microcoleus sp. Pol17C6; assembly: GCF_036701145.1. Lineage (NCBI taxonomy): Bacteria > Bacillati > Cyanobacteriota > Cyanophyceae > Oscillatoriales > Microcoleaceae > Microcoleus > Microcoleus sp. Pol17C6. The sequence goes on along the minus strand of NZ_JAUBQH010000094.1, from coordinate 16,856 downwards.
GTGGCTTAACGGTCAATGATATAGTGTTGGAGCGGGTAGACAATGTGACATTCACATATAGGCTCGATGTGTCGCAAGCGTTACAATTATTGGTTCCTCCAGTTTTTCTCAGCGAAATTAGCGGAGTTGTTTCAGGAACTCTAATCAGAGTCAGGAATTCTAACGCGATTTTAGGTTTTGTAGACAATGTAACGCCTAATGAACTACAAACCAGGATTGTTTCCGTTCAGAGTTTCTAAATTCAGGACAATCAGTGGTGGCCTGACAAACTTATCATATTGTTAGCCACAAATTAACTCCTGATATTTACATAACTTACGCAGAAATGCTAGTAGTAGGGTGCGTATTTCGCACCTTACTACTATGGGTAGTGTAAAAATTGACTATGCAGCGTTAGTCTTGTAAAATTATTTACTCTTTGAGTCAGCCTAGGCGGACGAAAGTTGGTGTAGTAGCGATTTCAATCTCGGATCGAAATCACTAATCACTAAGATTTAGCGTGAGGAATTCAAGATAGCACCAACGCGACTTCGGCGTTGTCAATCCAGACGCTACGAGTCGTTTGGCCCCAGATGTTGATTTTAATGCTGTTAAAACAGTAGCCGAATTTATCACGCCGCTGCCGGGAGGAATCGGGCCGGTGACTGTTGATATGCTTTTGGAAAATACCGTTTCGAGTTATATTGAATACGGTTCTAATTGAATTATGACCAACTTGTGAGCCAGTATTGGCTCAAGTAGGGTTAGTAATCTACCAAAACACAAAGATTTTAACTATGGCTTTAAAACCCGATCCATCAGGGACATTGCGCTTAATTGGCGACAACACCTCGGAATTGATTCAACTTTTTCCTGGAGATTTAGCCAACTTCCCTTTAGGAGCTTGGGCGCTCGATGGGGATGATACAGTAAATGGCTCAGGGGCTAGCGAGTTAATCCTGGGAAATGAAGGGGAAGATATTCTCATAGGTTTTGCAGGCAATGATTCAGTATTTGGGGGAAAAGGAAAAGATGCACTGTATGGACAGGAGGGGAATAACTCCCTCAGTGGTGGTCTAGATGCTGATTTTCTTCTTGGAGAGGCTGGCGATGATATTTTATTTGGGGGTAGAGGCAACGATGCTTTAGACGGCGGAGAGGGGAATAACACTCTGGTTGGTGGCTTGGGCAGAGACTTCTTAAGTTGTGGTTTTGGCAATAATTTATGCGTTCTGGAAATAGATCCTGCCAATACAGATATCAATTCTAGTGATATAATCGAAAGTTTTGATCCTGATATTGATCGCATTGGATTAGCGAGTGACTTAACGGTCAATGATATAGTGTTGGAGCCAGTACAGAATGTGGCATTAACATATACGTTCGATCTGCCGCAAGCTTTACAACCATTACTCCCTCCAGGTCCGGCCGACGCAAGTGGATCTGCTTCAGCAACTCAACCCAGAGGCGGAATTACCGGAGTTTATTCAGGAACTCTAATCAGAGTAAGAAATTCTAACACGATTTTAGGTTTTGTAGACAATGTAACGCCTAATGAACTACAAAGCAGGATTGTTTCCGTTCAGGGTTTCTAAATTCAGGACAATCACTGCGGGACTGACAAACTTACAGCGTATTCCATGAATATAGGGTATCGGCTCAATAAATAGGGGGAGCAATTATTCTAGTTGCCAAGACAAGCCCAAGGGATGAAGAGAAGATTTTTCGCTAATAACAGTAGAGAGGGAATGATTCCAAGTTGAGAAATTCGTATTCACTCAATAATTCGGGGCGGACTGCCCACTCAGGAACTATTTTGCGTCATTTGATGTGCATCGTTGAAGATCGATTTACCCCGGATTATTGAGCGGATACCACTTATCAACCTGAAATCCAATTTTTTATAAAGTCTGCAAGTTATTGGGCGGCTTATGCTGTAACCATTTCGGGTTTGATATCAGGTGATGGTGGCTCAAAATACAACACCATGATTTGCTCTGGATGCAGCCCGACAGATTCATAAGTGCGTCCGTTGCGATCGCTAAATTCAACCTCAAACGCTGCACCATCTGCCAACAGTTCAACCACTGTCCCTACTTGTCCGCGCCACAGGTTGTATTCAGGAATGTCAACTGTCAAGGCAACGACATCTAGTAATTTAATTGTATTCTTTGCCACTCTTATTACCTCCAGGCACTTATAATACGGTGTCGGAAAATTCCCGTATTCTAGTTTTGTTTTGCGATAGGTGTAACTCATCGGTTAGATTGATAAACTCTTAATTACAACTTACTATTGAAGAAATAACTTAGTTCCAAACACATTTCGCCATTACTCCAAAACAAAAATTCACCGGGATAGCTAAAGCTAATATCTAAACTCGCAGCAATATATTCCTTATAAACCGGATGGAATTTATATTCCAAGGATTTTATTTTAGTTATGAGTATAGTATCGATAAAACAAAGTCTACTGATAAGTTCTATGTAAAACTCTTCTGTTTTTCCCCAATCATCTAATTCCTCTATACCTGAAGTTCCTAAAGATGTTTGAACGAAATAAACTAAATCATTATAATCTTCTAATAAACTTGAATCATTATAATCTTCTAAGATTATTCCATCATTATCCGGATCTATAATTATCAAACTCTCAATTTCTTCTCGTAGCTCTTTTATGATCTCCTCTTGTCGAACTATTGTTGCAAGCAGCCGATTATTTTCCTCTTTCATCTTTTCAATGGTAGCCCTACATTTACTTTTCTCCTGCTCAAGCTCTGTTTCCAGTTGAGTTATTACCTGTTCCAAGTTTTTAATTTTTTGCTCAAGAGGTGCAACTCTATTTTTCTCGTCCTTAAGCTGTCGCTCTAAACTTATTTTGGCTTTTTCTAGCTCTCTGGCATTCCCTTCTAGTTGCTTAACTTTTGTTTCTAATTGACGTAAATTGGAGTTTAATAAATTTAAATCTAATTGTGTTTTTTCTTGCTCTAGCTGGTTATTATCTATCTCTAAAGGTTGAATTCGGTCTACTGTTCGTCTTAGTTCTGACTCTAAAGAGTTTTTGCTAACTCGGAGTTGTAGATTATCTTGCGTCAATCTAGTATTATTATCTTTAACTTGATTTAACTCTCTTTTCAGAACGTCTCTTTCTTGCTGTAAATCCGTATTGGTTTTAATGAGTGATTGATTTTGGGCTATGACTTCATTAAGCTGCCTAGTAACCTCTTTAACTTTCTCGATTAAAAATTCCCACGTTATAAACTCTATATCTTGACTACTGAGAGAACCACCCAATTCTTGAATAAGAACTTTTTTATGAGCTTCTAGTTCTTCAATTTTTTGTTCAAAGTAAACATTTTCAATACGAAGATTTGTTGAAATTTTCCTTACTTCATCTCTTTCGCTTTCAACGCTTGCTAATTGTTGTTGTAGCCTTTGAACCGTCTGCTTCAAAGAATTGTTCTCAGTAATAGCTGCCTTGAGTTCTGCCTCTGTTTGCTTAAATCTTGCAAGGATTTGAACTATAAAGGCGGTAAATAGGTTATTTCCTTGTTGTAACTGCTGGTTTATTTGCCTAAGCTCAAGTGTCTGTGCGTAAGGATTCAGGTCACTGAACTCCTTGCTGGGCAAAGACTTTAGATCTGGAGCTTGATGCTAAATAAATCTCTATTCTCAATAAAAGACAAAAAATGACAGTTTTTCGTCCTTTATTGACAATCAACCACGAAAGGCAAAAACCCTTATTTTGCCCTACAACCCTTGCCAGACAAGCGTTGGAGCCGCAAGTTTTTAGACCTGAATCCTTACGTCTGTGCTTCGAGCCTGTTATCCTCTAGTTTGTTATTACCCCTGCGAAGTTGCAGGTAAATTATTACGATACTTAGTAAAGCTATTAAACCAGAAGTTTCGTAAACCATACTAATACTTTTTTGAAAATAGCGTTGTTGGACAGCGGTTCCCAGGCAGAGGCTAGGAAGCAGTTAATAAAAAAACAGAGGGCGAGTTTAGCATAAAACTCAACTTTAAAAGTCCAATTTTATGCTCAAACCCGCCCTCGCAAAACTTCCTTAATAAGCGTCTTGCAATTCGTAGAAATCCGGGGAAATGTAATCCTTCCGCAGCGGCCAGCCTACCCAATCTTCGTTCATCAAAATCCGTTTCAGATTCGGATGTCCTTCGTATACTATGCCGTACATATCGTAGGATTCCCGCTCTTGAAAGTCGGCCGCTTTCCAAATCCAGTAGACTGATGGCACTCTGGGATCTTCGCGGGGAATGAATACTTTGACGCGCACTTCTTCAGGCTTGGAAGCATTATCTGTCAGTTTAGCCAAGTGGTAGACGCTGACTAAATCTTCTCCCGGCCCTTGGTCGTAGGCGCACTGGCACTGCATATAATTAAACCCGTAGGCATACAGTGCTGTTGACATCGGAATTAAGAAGTCTCGATCGACCTTTAATATCTCCACGCCCAAATTATCGGCCGCTAAAGCTTCGTGTTCAAAGCCATTTTCAGTCAACCACTGGGAAACCTTCCCGGCTTCAACAATTGAGGTTTCTGTCTCAGCCACGGTTTACCTCCTGTTTTTGTCCTGCAAGCAAAGCCGGTGGTACTGGCATTCCCATTGCTTCGGTCAATTCTTTCGGTGGCGCCATCCGGCCGGGAACTGACAAGTATTTGCCATCTAAAATGTCGTCTACTACTTTCATCTTGTGGGGTCTGGTGTAGTAGCGGTGGGTTGGCAGCAAATTGGCCCGTTCTTGCATGGAATCGTTGGCGATTTTTTTCCGCAGTTTGATAATTGCGTCAATAATCGCTTCTGGGCGGGGGGGACAGCCGGGTATGTACACATCTACGGGAATCAGTTTGTCAACGCCTCTGACTGCTGTGGTGGAGTCTACGCTGAACATTCCGCCGGTGATGGTGCAAGCACCCATCGCGATCACGTATTTTGGTTCGGGCATTTGTTCGTACAGCCGCACCAAGATGGGGGCGTACTTCATGGTAATTGTGCCGGCGGTGATGATCAGGTCGGCTTGTCGCGGACTCGATCGCGGTACTAAGCCGAATCTGTCGAAGTCAAAGCGCGATCCGATCAAAGCTGCAAATTCGATGAAGCAGCAAGCGGTACCGTAAAGAAGCGGCCACAGGCTCGAAAGTCTCGCCCAATTGTAGAGGTCATCCACTGTTGTCAGGATGACGTTCTCTGATAATTCGGATGTGACTTGCGGGCGCTCTGCGGGGTTGACAATTAGAGGTTTTTGTGATTTGTCAGAACTTAAGACCATTCCAAGGCTCCTTTGCGCCATGCATAGACAAGAGCAATAACGAGGATCGTGATAAAAAACAAGGCTTCGATGAAAGCCAACAGTCCTAGCTGGTTGAAAGCAACCGCCCAAGGATAGAGGAAGACGGTCTCTACGTCGAAGATGACGAAGACCAGGGCGAACATATAATATCTGATGTTGAACTGAATCCAGGCTCCGCCGATCGGCTCGACGCCTGATTCGTAGGTAGTGCGTCGGTCGTAGGGACGACTTTTGGGCCGCAGTACCTTAGACGCCGTGAGGGCGAGGATAGGGACTAGGCTGGAAATTAACAGGAAGCCTAAGAAATACTCGTAGCCGCTGAGTGCAAACACGGTGAATAATTACTGCCTAGGTGAAAGGGTTCTGTAACTTGTCTGTTACATTATATAGATTTTGGGTAGCTAAAATTACGAGTTGGTTGAGATTAATCGTCCATCTTCTGCAATAATTTTTAATGTATATTTTAAGATTAGCTTACCTACTCTTTTGGAGCTATGAGCGATCGAGCTACTGAAACCAAAACCCTCGATCGGCACGAGTGCCGCGCCTGCGGCTACGTCTATGAGCCGAAAAAGGGAAATCCCAAAATTGACATTGCCCCGGGCACGGCTTTTGAAGATTTGCCCCAAACTTGGGTCTGTCCCGTTTGCGGGGCGCGCAAATCGATGTTTCAAAATCTCGGTCAGATGGAAGGGGTATCGGGATTTAAGGCAAATCAGCGCTACGGTGTCGGTGTCAACGGCATGACCGAAGGTCAGAAAAGTTTGCTGATTTTTGGCGGCTTGGTCGTTGGTTTCTTGTTGTTACTTAGTATGTATGGTTTGCAGTAAAACGATTGTGAGATTTTGGCAACGAATTGTAATGTTATTGGCCGCTGCGCTCATCTGTACGAGTTGCAGCACCATCGGTTCTGTGAGTTACAACCCCTGGCAAGTGATTTCCTTGCCAACGGAAGCTAATTTGCAGGATATTGCCTTTACGGGCAATCCTCAGCACGGCTGGGTTGTGGGTTCTGAGGCGACTCTGCTCGAAACCCTTGACGGTGGCACTAGCTGGAAGCCTATAGCACTGGATATCGACGATCCGAGGTCGCGTTTTGCGTCGGTAAGTTTTTCGGGTTCCGAAGGCTGGATTGTCGGCCAGCCTTCAGTTTTGCTCCACACGAACGATGAGGGCAAGTCTTGGACGCGGATTGCTTTGAGCAGTCAGTTGCCCGGTTCTCCGAGTACGATCGCCGCTTTGGGCCCGAATTCCGCCGAGATGACGACCGATGTCGGGGCGATTTACCGGACTTCTGACGGCGGCAAAAATTGGAAAGCTGTCGTGCAGGATTCTTTTGGGGTAGTTCGCAATATCAACCGTTCTGAAGACGGGCAGTATGTTGCGGTTTCCTCGAAGGGCAATTTCTACTCGGTGTGGAAACCCGGACAAGAAGCTTGGGAACCTCACAACCGCAATAGTTCTCGCCGCCTGCAAAATATGGGCTTTACCAAGGACGGGCGTTTGTGGATGCTCGCCCGCGGCGGTCAGATTCAGTTTAGCGACCCGTCCAATCCTGAAGGTTGGGGAAAACCGTTTTTTCCAGATCGCAAGGCGAGTTGGGGTTTGCTGGACATGGCTTACCGGACTGATAATGAAGTTTGGGTAGCCGGCGGCGGCGGCAATTTGCTGTGCAGTTTGGACGGCGGGAAAACTTGGCTAAAAGACCGCGAAGTTGAAGATGTTCCGGCTAATTTTTACAGGATTGTCTTTATGGGCCCCGATCGCGGATTTGTGATCGGTGCGAGCGGTACTCTACTTAAATATCAAGGTTCAGCGCAAGCGGCTTGATAGTAGAATAGTAATAGAGATTGTCTGTCAATTTGTTGTTGAAAGGAGGATTCTAAATGGCTGGTACAACTGGAGAACGTCCGTTTGGGGACATTATTACAAGTATCCGTTATTGGGTAATTCACAGCATCACCATTCCGGCTTTGTTTATTGCTGGATGGCTGTTTGTGCAAACGGGTTTGGCTTACGATGCTTTCGGCACTCCTCGCCCTAACCAGTATTTCACACCGCAGCGGGAAGAAGTGCCGATTATCTCGGATCGCTTTGAAGCTAAGAAACAAGTAGATCAGTTCATTGCCAAGTAATTTAACAAGGATTTGGAAAAATGACGAGCAGAACCCCAAATAATGAGCCAATTTCGTATCCGATTTTTACGGTGCGCTGGTTGGCAGTTCATACTTTAGGTGTCCCAACAATTTTCTTTTTGGGCGCGATCGCAGCAATGCAATTTATTCAACGATAGGAGTTTACAATGCCTGAGCGCGTTCCTAATCCCAACGAGCAGCCTGTTGAGTTAAACCGGACTTCTTTGTATTTGGGTTTGTTGCTGATTTTTGTTTTGGGTATTTTGTTTTCCAGTTATTTCTTTAATTAACTGGTGTCTGAGTTGGCTTTCGATAGTTCCATCGAATTTGTTTAGCTGTAAATTAGTGAGGTGATGGCTATGTTTAGTGAAAGTGGAAGAATTCCTTTGTGGCTGGTAGCTACTGTCGCTGGTCTCGGTGTTCTGAGCATTGTGAGTCTTTTCTTCTACGGTGCTTATGCCGGTTTGGGTTCTTCGATGTAAGGAGAATCAAGCTGATTTTTGGCTTTTAACCCCCCTTGAAAAAGGGGGGTTTTAATTATGCGACTTGTGTGAGTAAATCGGGGATAACTGTTATCGATAGTGTGGATTTTTTGGCCAGTTTATGAGAATTAAATCATCTGGTGAGAGGGGGATTTTTGGTAGTTGGGTGGAGATTTGCTCAAGAAACTCCTCGCCTTGGGGGTTCACCAATAACCCCAAAATCGATCACCACTAGCCGACGATCGCCTTAAGAGTGTGGGCAGATCGTGAAATTAGCCAAAAGTTGCGAGTAGAATGGTGCAAGAGCCGATCGCTCGATCGTAGTGCACAGCGAAATATGACCCCACCGCCGCCGCCCCGCAAACCTCAAACCGTCTTGGGTGCGATTACCCAAGCAGTCCAGACTATTGCCAAGGTTAATTTTAACCAGCTAGCGCTGAAACCAAACGCCAAAGTACCCGAACTCTGGGTACAGGATGCGGGTGCAGCTAAAGCTGAGGTTTATCCGCTGTTGGGCGATCGATATTTGTTAGGTCGATCGTCAAAATCTTCAGATATTGTAGTTCGCAATCCCGTTGTCAGTCACGTGCACTTATCCCTGTCGCGCGATACTCGGCGGCGGACTCCTTTTGTCATCAAAGATGAAGACTCCACAAACGGCATTTACAGCGGCAAAAGGCGAGTTAAAAGTATGTCCCTGCGTCACGGAGACGTGTTCACTTTAGGGCCGCCGGAACTAGCCGCTGCGGTCAGAATTCAATTCGTATATCCGCCGCCTTGGTATTTGGAACTGGTGCGTTACAGCTTTTACGGCGTCAGCGGAATCACGGCTTTGATTGCCGTGTTGGTAGGGATGGAATCGACAAAGTTTCAAGTGCGGCCTCTGCCGAGAAGTATCAATGGCCCCGTGATTGTTTACGCCCGCGATGGGCAAACTCCCCTGCGTCCTCCTCAGAATAACGCTCACTTAGAATTAAAGCAATTGCAGGATTTTTCGCCTTATTTATCCAAGGCGGTACTTGCTTCGGAAGACAGCCGCTACAATTGGCATTTGGGGGTAGATCCGATCGGAGTTTTGCGCGCGCTTTTGACTAATGTTCGCGGGGGAGGAATTCGCGAAGGTGGCAGCACTGTGACGCAGCAGTTAGCGAGGAGTTTGTTTCGAGATTATGTGGGAACTCAAGATTCGGCGGGACGCAAGTTACGGGAAGCTGTAGTTGCGTTGAAACTGGAGAATTATTACAGCAAAGACGAGCTGTTGCTGACTTATTTGAATCGCGTGTTTTTGGGAATTGACCTTTACGGTTTTGAGGATGCGGCTCGGTTTTATTTTGGGAAGTCGGCGAAGGATTTAACTTTGTCAGAGGCGGCAACTTTGGCGGGGATTTTGCCTGCGCCAAACAGTTTTAATCCGATTCAAAATTATCAGTTGGCGGTACAGTACCGCGATCGAGTAATCGAACGGATGCGGGCTATGGGGACGGTTTCTCAGGAAGAAGCCGATCGCGCGAGGCGATCGCGAATTGAGATCAATCCCAAAGCCCGCCAATATCTGCAAAGTACGATCGCTCCTTATTTCTACAGTTATGTATTTGACGAGTTGGAGTTTTTGCTGGGGGAGCAGTTAGCCCGAGAAGGCAATTTTATTGTAGAAACAGGTTTGAACCCCGGCCTGCAAAAGTTGGCGGAAAGTTCCCTCAGAAATGCTGTTGAAAACGCGGGAGCCAGTGCAGGTTTTTCTCAAGGAGCCGTGGTTACTCTCAATAGTACAACCGGAGAAGTCTTAGCTTTAGTTGGGGGCGTAGATTATTTGAAAAGTCAGTTTAATCGGGCTACCCAAGCTTTGAGACAGCCTGGTTCTACATTTAAGATTTTCACCTATGCAGCCGCCCTGGAACAGGGAATCTCACCCGATAAAACTTATTCTTGCGCCCCCCTTTTCTGGGCCGGACAAAGTTATAGCGCCTGCGAAAGAACCAGCGGCAGTGCTGATATGTATCGCGGCTTAGCATTGTCGGAAAATGCAATTGCTTTGAGAATAGCACAGGATGTCGGTTTAGACAATGTAGTGGGAATGGCCCGACGTTTAGGGATTACATCTGAACTTCGTTCTAACCCTGGTTTAGTATTAGGTGAAAGTGAAGTTAATGTGTTGCAATTAACGGGTGCTTTCGGGGTTTTGGCAAATCGGGGCTTGGGAAATCGCCCCCACGTAATTAAGCGAATTATTGACAGCAGCGATTGCAAAGATAGAAATGATTTTAACAGTTGCCGGGTGATTTATGACTATCAAAAAGATGGCATTGCCAATCGGCAGTTAGTTTCGGAAGCCGTAGCGGATACGATGACTGATATGCTGCAAGGTGTTGTGCGCGGAGGTACGGGTAGCAGTGCTGCTTTGGGGTTGGGAGAAGCTGGAAAAACAGGCACGACTAATGATAATCGAGATTTGTGGTTTGTCGGTTATATTCCGAGTCAGCAACTGGTAACAGGAGTTTGGTTGGGAAATGATGATAATTCTCCGACTGGGGGAGGTAGTTCAAATGCCGCTCAGTTGTGGGGGGAATATATGCGGCAGGTGGCACGTTGAGTGGATGCGGGGATTGGACGAATTTTGATACGGAATTGAAATATACAATTTAAATGCGGTACAGCTTGTCAACTCAATCTCCGAATCCTAAACGCAGAATCCATGAAAAAAAAATAGATGCTGCGATTGCTTTTCTAAGAGGGCGCGCCAGCTAACCATCCCCGCGAGCAATGACATCAATACGTTATTGATTCCCAGGCTGATTAAGATTAACTGAGCGAGGATTTTTTCAGGGCTTGGGTTGTTCGTCTCCACAGCGATCGCACATATTTTCGTTTTTTAAAATATATAGCCCAAATTTAATCATTATTCATACTTCCGGCCGCGCCACTGAGTAGGCTGATTCAACGCAGAAATTAGAATTCGCAAAAACGCCAACGGATCGGCTAAAGGTGACAGCCAAAACAGCCATTTACCCGATGCCCCAGTTGTATCGTAGGAAGGAGCGATCGCGAAACACAAAGCCGATCGCACAGCAACCAAAAATACATTCAATCCCAACAGCCAAAAGTGGGGAAATACACCAACCGGCGGCAGCGAACCAAACAGCAAATAGCACAACACAATCGGCACCGGCAAACCTTGAACCGCCAGCAACAGCCACAAATCGCCCCAAATTTGACCGCTTGAAGCAGCATCTTTCAAATCGAGCGATCGACCCCATTCATTCCAAGTCTCGATCGCCCCCTCATACATCCGCACCTTCAACACTTTTGCCCCATCCAAAAAGCCCACCTTAAAGCCCTTAGCAGCCGCATAGCGAGCCAGAGTTACATCATCGCAAAACGAACCCCTCGCGACCTCATAGCCCCCTAATGCCGCCAAAACCTCGCGCTTACACAAGAAACACTGACCGTTCGCCATCACCCGTTCCGGCACATCCCCGCCAGTCCCCGTCGGCCCGAACCGATAAACCAAAGTCATTAACAAAGCAGGTTGCAGCCACAACTCCCCCGGATACTTGAGGATAAACTGCGGCGACAGCGAAATCAAATCATAATTTCCAGCTTTCGCCGTTTTGAGTAAACTCGCAATCAAACCCGGATGCGGCACAGTATCCGCATCGATGCCCAAAATCCACTCGCACTTCTCGGAACTTGCCAAAAAACCTGCATTCAGCGCCCAGGGGCGCCCTACCCAACCTGCAGGCAGCGGATCGTCGTTAATCAAGCGAAACCGGGGGTCTTTTTGTGCGGCTGCTTTGACTAAATCTCCGGTTCCGTCTACCGAATAGCTGTCAACCACAATCACTTCTCGGAGTTCGTAACTTTGGCGGCTTAATCCATCCAAACAAGGCGAAATGCGATCGGCTTCGTTCAAAGTCGGTACTACCGCCGTACAAGAACCTAACAAATCCAGCGTCGGCGAATCGGGTTCCAGGGGCGGGATACGCGATGGGCCTTTAATTAAGCGCGACATCAGAAGGGCTGCAGCGGGCAATTGCAGCAGCAGGAGTGCGACAGGGATGATAGTTGTCAGCGGTTGGGAGAACAAGTGAGGGGCGATCGGGAAAACCATACTATTAAACAATTGAAGAATTGGGAATGATTGACTGGATATGGATTGGGAGCTTATTTACAGTTCATTTTTTTGGTAACTAATATCAATTTAAAAAATTTAATAAAATTTTGACCTCAAACATATTACAGGAATTGGGAATGAAAAAATCGCCGCTGAAAAACCCGGTTTCTTGTAGAAACCGGGTTTTTAAACTAGCTCAAAATTTAGTGTAAATTTTTGCTAAATCAGCCGGGGTTGCTCATTAGCAACTTACTTACGCAAAACGCCCACGGGCTCAGGTGGAATTTCAGCCGCGATCGCAGATGTCTCCAAAGACGGCATTGTTTCGGTTACGTCACCTGCTGCGGGTTTAGCGATCCAGCTTAACGCGATCGCCGGAACTACGCCCAGAAGCACCGCTAGCGATGTCGGGAACCAGAACCGAGAATCCAACGAAGTTACAGTGATAATTGCTCCGAAAGCAAAGTTTACCAAATAAACAATTAAGGGCAAACCCAATTCCGATCGCTCTAATTTAATCGGTGTTTTTCTCCACAAGAAAGCTGCTACAGACATAAATAGCGCCCCCGTACCCATCCAGCCAGCCAAATTACGGTAAGGCATCCCAAAGAAAGCCCCAAGTTCCTCAAACTCCCAAAAAGGCACAGAAGTTTGACTCATCGCCGGATCTAGTACAAAATCCCAAGCTGTTAGCAGCAAAGCACCCAGGGCGATCGCCCCTATTTGGCGCACCCAGTTGAGTTCACCTTTACCGCCAGCTAATCCAGCGCGAGCAATTATGTATGAAACCAATCCCAGATAAAACCACGACAGGGGAATTGTAAACGGAACCAGCCCTGCAATTTTGTAACCCAAACCGCTCAAATAGTGGTAGTGGCCGAAGGGAAAACCCGTACTCGTTCCCAACAACTCGCTACTCAACGACAAAAACACAGAAGGCACTAAAAAAGCCAGAGTTGCACCCCAACCCAACGTCCGCAAGGCATACAGAGCAACTGCTGCTGCACCAAAGATGATATAAACTACTCCACCCCCAGCCATCCCCCACTGGAATAGCGTTTGCCCTGCTGGTGGCAAACTCATCACCAATTCGGGACGGGGTAAAATCAGCAGCAACCCTGCCAATCCAAAAGCCATTGACAAGACGTGGGCAATCAGGCAAAAGCGCTCAGCAATCAAAAGTTGCTTCATGGGACTCCTCGAAAAAATATTAGATGCAGAAAGCACTCTTAACAGTTTACAAACTTTAACAAAAAACCAACTGCATTTCAGTCAGTTGTCTGTTGTCTGTTGACTGTTGTCAGTTGACTGCAAGCCCGATGCCCAATTCCCGATGCCCAATTCCCGATGCCCCATTCCCGATCGAAGATTACTGCCAATTGCCCACTAGCACGAAAGGTGCCCAGAAATACGGATTCTGATACTGTTGGTTTTGCAACAGAGTTAATTGAGCATTGCGGAGGGCTTCAGCTTTGCTGGTTTTAGAAGAAGCCAGTTGCTTGTAAAACTCAGTCATAAAGATAGCTGTAGATTCGTCGTTGACTTGCCAAAGGGTGGCGGCGGTGCTGCGGGCACCCGATCGAATTGCGGCCCCGGCCAAACCCAAAGCCGCGCGGTTATCGCCGGAAGCAGTTTCGCAAGCACTCAAAACCAAAAGTTCGATCGGCTGTTGTTTCTCACCCGTGCGGGCTCGCAGCAGTTGATCGAACTCCTTAACATTCACTTTCTGATCCCAAGTCACAATAAAAGTATCCGCCGCGTTCGAGCTAAACTGACCGTGAGTTGCCAAATGGACGATCGGGTAAGACAAAGCTTTAATTCGATCGTGCAACCGCCCGCTGACAAAATCTTCATTCAGCAGCGAACTAGCCGGCATCTCGGCTGCAATTTGTTGAATTTCCTCCTTTACCCCCGGCAAAGCCGAGAAGCCTTGACGCGCTTCGGAGAGGGCAGCGGTAAGCACTTTTAACTTGACTTTGTTCAGCGGTTTCGGTGCAAGCAATTGCAATCCCGGCGCCAAAGCAATGCTGTATTTTTCTACCAAAAATTTTTCACCGTCGTGCAGCACCGCCATCGGCAGATTCCGCAAATAACCGTCGAGCACAAATACCAGGGTTTTAATCCCGCTGGCGGTCAAATCCGCTTCCGCAGGGCGGATTAACCAGTCGTAAACCTGTTCAACCGCTTGCCTCCTGTTGCGGGGGAAAGAAGCAGGCCTGATGGTATTTTTGGCTTGTCTGAAGGCAGTTTCCAACTCGGCTTGAGACTTCACAGTAGCGTAGCGACGCAGAGGTTTGCCGGGAATTGACAAAATTACCTCCAAACGATCGCTCAAAATAATCGGATAAATCACCGCCGCCGTCGGATCGATTTCCTCGATCGACTTTGGTTTAGCATCAGCGCAAGCATCCCGAAAAAAGTTGTCCAATTCCGCCAACTGCAAAGATTCCACCGTTTGGCGCGCCTGTTTCAATTTAGCTTGACTGGGAGATTCCTCTTGCAAAAGCAGCCCGACTAATTCCCGATAAACCGGTTCGGCACTTTCCCGAAACGAAAATTGCACTTCGGGATTGACTGTCACCAAATCGCCCCGCAGAGAAGACAATATATTGACAGCTTGAGTATATTGAACGATCGCCCCTTCTGTATTTCCCTGAGCTTTCCGAATCCGTCCAAGTTGCCAAAACAATTGGTAAGCAATATCGGGAGATTGAAACGCCGGTGCTAAACTCAAAGCCTCAGTTGTGAGATTTTCCGCTTTCTGATACTGCTCTTGGATTTCCGATAGTTTGCCTTTAGCTGCCAGAATATAAGCTTGTACTCGTTTGTCGCCCAAACTGTTTGCTTTTTCGACAGAGCGATCGAGCATTTTGTCAATATCGCTTAAACTCAAAGTTTCCGCAGGCGATTGAGCTAATTTCATCAAGCTTTGAGCTAGATTAATTTGAGCGTAAAGTCCGGCGCGGTTCGACCCAAGTTGAGCGACTTGAGGTTCGAGAGAACGCCACAAATCTTCTGCCTCCGCCCAATTTGTCCGATCGACCAACAAACTCAATTGGTTTAACTTTGCTTGAATTTGTAGGAGCGATCGCTCCGGCATCGCCTGGGCCGATCGAGCATAATATTCTAGGGCAAAGCGTTCCCAATCACCGCGCTGTTCTGGTGTCAAACCCGGTTTATTGCTTTTAGCCCGTACCGTATTGCCCAGATTGAGATAAATTGCAGCCTCCTCTGGGCGGGAACCTAATTTTTTGGCTGCTTCGAGTCCAAGCGACAGCACATCCTGCGATCGTTCCAGTTGTCCCAAAACCCGCAGCACCCGCCCTAAAGCATGAATGCCCCGGACTTGTTCGAGAGAAACCGACCCATTTTTCAAAGTTTCCAAACCCGCCGTCGAGACTTCACAAGTTTGGTTATCCAGCTTAAAAGAAGCTAACAGCATTTTGCAAGCTCTGGGGTAAAGTCCGAGAATTTCCCAAGCCCGACTTTGATTAATTTGAACTTGAAAAACTTGGGGTTTTCTATCAATTTGCTCGAAAATTTTAGCAGCTTGCGTCCAAATGTCGATCGCATCTTGAGGCTGCCCCCGTTCAAGTTGCAACTGTCCTTGAATGTTGAGAGTTTCAGCCAAAATCCGCTGCTGTTCGGGAGTTTTTGCCTGTGTTCGCACAGCCGACAAACTCGAATTGACAGCTTTTTCTGCTTCTTCCCAAAGCCCCAACTGCCCATAGGTTGCAGCTAAATTGCTCAAAGCTGTGGCGCGATCGAGATTTTCGCCTTTTGCCTCAAACTGGGCCGCCGCTTGCTGCAACAGCGGTACAGCTTCCGAAAAACGTTCCTCTTGGTACAGACTTCGAGCTTGTCGAACAAGCTGCACCGCTTGTGGTGGATTAACCTGAGCAACTCCGGGAGGAATCGCAACTGCTAGCAGACAGGAAATCACAAATAACAGAATTACTTGCCGGAGCGATCGGGTAAGCTTCATATTTAAAAAATAAAATTACAGCCGTAGACACACACTAATTAACCCAAATCCATCTTATTCTTTATCTGCGTTAATTCGCGTTAATCCGCCTACATCGGCGGTTTAAAAAAACCTAATTTCAACGCGGCACACAACCAGAATTCTGCCCAGGATTGCGAGAGTCAGCAGCATTACCCGGATTATATCCAACAAGCATAACTTCTCCTTTCGCATTCACCACCCAACCTTGCGCCGGCACAACTTCCGGATCCCGGATTTCCCCCTCTTCCTTCTTCCCTCGATCGGTTACATCGGTTAAATCCTCTACATTGCTCGTTAGATTTCTTCCTGCCTCTTCCACCCAAGGAAACGGCGATGCTCCGCTGCTGAGGGCATCATTAGGACTCGGTGGCACTCCTCCTTTCCCAGTAGCGGTAAACTCGCTCTCGGCCCCTTTGATGCAGGGATTTGTCGCAATTAACGCAGCCGGATTGACCACATTTTGTGGCAGTTCCACTAAACCTTGAGCAGGATTCACCCCAGAATCACTAAATGTTACACTACCTTGCAAATCCGGGCCGCTACTTTGGGAAATAGCCGCAATATCGCTCGTAGCAATTAGAGAAGTCGGACTTACTTGCAACGCTGCAAATTCAGCATCTGTTAATCCCAAAGTCGCTCGCACCTGTTCGCGAGTTACTGATGTAAACCCGAAAACATTGGGGACATTAATATTAACGCGGCCACCTTGAGCCGATCGCGCATTAGCAGTAATATCGCTATTTTCCTTGGGGAGAGTCACCAGAATATCGCTTTTAATGTTGATATTGCCACCCTCAGAAATACTTGCATCAGTTGTAATTCTGCTGCCTCGGC
>NZ_JAUBQH010000093.1:0-17073 GCF_036701145.1 Microcoleus sp. Pol17C6 | reverse complement strand
AAGTTACATTATCCGATATGAGGAATTGGTTTACTCACTGCTGTTATTGTACCTCATCTATCTGAGAAACGCTATACTACTTTGACTAATATCGGTGGGGTCTACAACAGCATTTCTCAGCCGCAAGAAGCTTTGAAATACTTGAACCAAGCTTTACCGATTATGCAGGAAGTCGGTAATCGCTCTGGGGAAGCTGCTACTTTGATTAATATCGGTTCAGTCTACGACAGCATTTCTGGGCAGCAAAAAGCTTTGAAATACTATAACCAAGCTTTACCAATTATGCGGGAAGTCGGTAATCGCTCTGGGGAAGCTGCTACTTTGAATAATATCGGTTTAGTCTACAACAATATTTCTCAACCACAAGAGGCTTTGAAATACTATAACCAAGCTTTACCAATTATGCGGGAAGTGGGCGATAGCTTTGGGGAAGCTGCTACTTTGACTAATATCGGTGCAGTCTACCGCAGCGTTTGTCAACCACAAGAGGCATTGAAATACTTGAACCAAGCTTTACCTATTAGGCGGGAAGTGGGCGATCGCTCTGGGGAAGCTGCTACTTTGAGTCATATCGGTTTAGTCTACAACAGCATTTCTCAGCCGCAAGAAGCATTGAAATACTATAACCAAGCTTTGGTAATTGCGCGAAAAATAGGCGATCGCACGCTGGAAGCTACTATTTTGGATAATATCAAAGCAATGAACAAAAGCAATTGAAAGTATAACCTGCTCATTTATGAGTCACAGCTTACACTCTCCCCCACAAAGCCAATCCACCGCCCCTTCCCCTAGCCGCAATTATCCCATCTTCCACCAGAAAATATGCAAAAAAGGCCTGCTTCCCCACACTCAAACTAAAAAATTCCGTCTCCCGTGATTCACCACCGCGAATAAATCCTTGATACACAGTTTTACCCAACAATTGCACAGTAATTCTGGTAAAATCAAAAGCTAAAATATTTTTATTAACCAAAAACCTAGTCGGCCCGGAAAGAGTTAGTGCGATCGCCCCAACTTGCACCGAATTCTCCACCCTGCCAATTTCGCTATGCGCTTCCCCTTCCGCCACAGGTTCAGCCGAATAAGCAATTTGAATTTTCGCAATCCACTGAGGGATGTAACGTCCCGCACCCAAGACAATTCCCGCTTTTTGTCGAGTCTTTTTCGTGCCGGTGATAAAGCAGAGTTGCCAGTTGCCGATTAATTGCTCGAAACAATAGCGAGTTTTGGTTTTTTTCGCGCTTTTCTCAGCTTCTAGGAGGGCGGTAACTACGGCATTGGAAGATGGTTTAGAATTAGATTTAGCTGCTTGTTCTAGAATAGATATATTTTCCATTTAATATACAAACCAGTTTTATTGTTGGTAACAGAGATAATATTAGCTGATGTAGCGGAGAAAAACATGGTTGCGATCGCCCCCACAGACACAGAAATCATCGTCATCGGCAGCGGAATAGGCGGCTTGACTTGCGCTGCAATGCTGGCCCGCTATGGCTTTGAGGTTGTGGTTTGCGAAAGCCATTCGATCGCGGGCGGGGCCGCACACGGTTTTGAACGCGGCGGATTTAGCTTCGACTCCGGGCCCTCCCTGTACTCAGGATTATCCTACAGCCCGTCTGCCAATCCGCTGCGGCAAGTTTTGGATGCCATCGGCGAAAAACTCCCCTGCATCACCTACGATACCTGGGGTTGCTGTTTGCCAGAAGGCGATTTCGACACCTCCGTCGGTGCGAGTCAATTTGCCGAAGTGCTCGCACAACTGCGCGGCGCGGCAGCAGTCGCCGAATGGCGGCAACTCCAGCGCATCATGGAACCCTACGCCAAAGCTGCCACAGCCTTGCCCTCCCTGGCTTTGCGCTTCGATTTGGGCGCTGTTTTTACCCTCGGCCAATTTGCGCCGGCTTTCCTGCAAAGTGCTGGCGACGCGATCGCACTTGCAGGCCCTTTCAGCAAAATTATGGACAAAAATGTCAAAGATCCGTTTGTCCGAAATTGGCTGAATTTGTTGTGTTTCCTGCTGTCTGGACTTCCCGCCGACGGAACGATCGCAGCCGAAGTCGCTTTCATGTTCGCCGACTGGTATCGCCCCAATGCAGTTTTAGACTATCCGATCGGCGGTAGTGCAGCTTTGGTAAACGCCCTGGTACGCGGTTTAGAGCGCCACGGAGGGCAGTTGCTGCTAAATTCCCACGTTGCAGAAGTTTTGGTCGAAAACAACCGGGCTGCCGGCGTGCGGCTGCGATCGGGCAAAATTATTCGATCGCACAAAGCCGTCGTCTCCAACGCTTCCGTTTGGGATACGCTGAAACTGTTGCCTGAAACCTCTGTCCCGCAAAGGTTTCGGCAACAGCGGCAGGCGACGCCCGAGTGCGACAGCTTCATGCACCTGCATCTGGGAATTGATGCAGCCGGAGTGCGATCGGACTTGGCTTGTCACTACATCTTCGTCAAAGACTGGGAAATGGGCGTTTCGGCCCCTCAGAACGTCGTTCTCGTCTCGATTCCCTCCCTGCTCGACCCCGACCTCGCGCCTCCGGGAAAGCACGTCATTCACGCATATACCCCCGGAAACGAGCCTTACGATTTGTGGCAAAAGCTCGTGAAGCGAAGCTATCCCGTAGGGAATCGCACCAGCGAAGAGTACAAGCTGCAAAAACAAGCGCGCGCCGAGGCGATGTGGTTCGCCTTAGAGAGAATTATCCCCGATATTCGATCGCGCTGCGAAGTCACCTTAGTTGGGACACCCCTAACCCACGAACGGTTTTTGCGCCGCCATCGCGGTTCCTACGGGCCGGGAATTCGGGCGGGTAGCGGCTTGTTTCCCGGGCCGAGAACGCCTTTGGCGGGGCTGTTTTGCTGCGGAGATTCGACGTTTCCGGGAATTGGTTTGCCCGCTGTTGCTGCTAGCGGGGCGATCGCAGCCAATACGATCGCACCTTTGTACAAACATTTGCAATTGATTGGAGAAGTTATTAGTTAGTTGTTATTATAGCCTTTCTTAGTAACATCAGGTGCTCTCGGATATAGGGCATAGGGCATAGGGCATAGGGCATACCTCACTTTATTGAGAACTGCTATAGATCTTTCCCCTAATTCTTGTGAAACAGTCACCGTGGCTGTTCAAAACCTGCTTTTTAGGAGATGCCTATTAGTTATTTGTTATTTGTTAACGAAATTATTGAAGAGCTTTCCTAGGGAAAGACGGACAGCAAGAGTAAACAATAATTTTATATAATTAGTAAAATGTGACCGATATCTGTCAGCATAGAAATAGATAGTTCGATCGCCCTGAGAATACCGTGCAACCCGTAGACTTTACAACTTTAACCGCCACTTGCAGCGAACTGCGAGCCCAATGGCTGCCAGCGCGCTTAGAACAAGTCTACCAGCGCGATCGCTTCACCGTGTCCCTGGCCCTCCGCACCATGAAAGGGCGCGGTTGGATAGACCTTTCCTGGCATCCTGTGGCCGCCCGCATCTGCGTCGGCGACCCCCCGCCCCGCATTCCCGACACCTTCACCTTCAGCGAACAACTGCGGCACCAACTCAGCGGTTTAGCCTTAGTTTCCATCGCCCCTGTTGCATCCTGGGAAAGAGTCATCGACTTGCAATTCGCCAAACGCCCCGGAGAACCCGCCCTCTGGCACCTCTACGCCGAAATCATGGGCAAATACAGCAACGTCATCCTCACCGCCCAAGACAACCTCGTTGTCACCTGCGCCCACCAAGTCAGCGCCAAACAGTCCACCGTCCGTCCCATCCAAACCGGGCAACCCTACGAAATGCCCCCGTCTTTGACCGATGCAGTGCCGAGTCTGAGCGAATCTCAAAACCGCTGGCAATCACGAATTAGCCTGGTTCCTGGGCAATTAAAGGGCAATCTGTTGAAGAATTACCGAGGGATGAGTAAAGCCTTAGTTTTGTCAATGATTCGATCGGCTTCTTTAGACCCCGAACAATCCACCGACAGCCTGAATCCCGACGACTGGCAGCAACTATTCCAGCGCTGGCTATACTGGCTGCAATGCCTAGAAAACTCTAAATTTCACCCGAGTTTTACCCCCGAAGGCTACACGGTAATCGATTGGCCCGCACCAGATGCAAAAGAGGCAGAAACTGCAAACGAATCTAACTCCTCTGTTGCTTCTTCCTTCTCTTCGGTTCAAGAATTACTTAACAGCTACTACACAGGCGAAATCAATCAAGAAGTATTCGCCCAACTGCGGCATCAGCTTACCCAAAAACTCAACAACGTCTTAGCCAAACTGCGCCTCAAAGCCAACACATTTAAAGAACGCTTGCAGCAATCTGCAGACGCAGACACCCACAAATCCCAAGCCGACTTGCTGATGGCCAATTTGCAGCATTGGGAACCGGGAATGAAATCAATTTCTCTCCCCGACTTTGAAACCGAGAAACCAGTTATCATTTCCCTAAACCCGGAAAAAAACGCCGTTCAAAACGCTCAAGCCCTCTACAAAAAACACCAAAAACTTAAAAGAGCCCGCATTGCAGTAGAACCTTTGTTAGCCGCCGTACAGGAAGAAATCGACTATTTAGAACAAGTTGAAGTCGCACTTTCTGTCTTGGAAACCTACCGCAACACCCAAGATTTGCAAACCCTCGCCGAAATCCGCGAAGAACTGATCCAGCAAAAATATCTAGACGTACCAGATTACCGCAGTACCGACAAAAATGCTGCGATCGAATTTCACCGCTACCAAACCCCCAGCGGCTTTGAATTATTAATCGGGCGCAACAATCGCCAAAACGACCAACTCACTTTTCGCACCGCCAACGACTACGACTTGTGGTTCCACACCCTAGAGATTCCCGGAAGCCACGCTTTGCTGCGTCTCAAACCCGGTACAGTTGCTGAAGAAACCGATTTGCAATTTGCCGCTGACATGACTGCTTACTACAGTCGCGCCCGCCACAGCGAACAAGTTCCGGTGGTTTATACAGAACCGAAATATGTATACAAGCCCAAAGGCGCAAAACCGGGTATGGTGGTATACAAGCAGGAGCGAATTGTCTGGGGTAGACCGCAGCAAGCTCCGGCTTGATTTATATAAAGTGATAATTAAGGGCTGAGCGGCAATCGAAACCTCGTTTTTACGCAAAATAACCTGTTTGCAACCGATAAACCCCGGGTTTTTGAATCGGCTTGATTATACAAAGTGACCGGGAGTGCGATCGTCCTAAAAATTAAAATGCGTCTGTAATGTAAAGTTTTATTACACAAAATTAAATTTTGTTGTTATAGTACCACTTAAGAGAGATGATATTTCTTTGAGAACCCGCTGCAAATAAACGTGCAACTTGGGTTTCCTCACTGTGAGAACAACACTGTGGGAACACAACGGATTTAACTATTTTTGCAGACCAGCTTTAGCTAAAGCTGGTCGTTTCTGTTTAAACATTAAACTTAAACATTAAACCCCAGCTCGGACAATTTTAGATTGGCGATTTTAGATTTTAGATTAAAACTGCCAATCTCAAATCTAAAATCTAAAATCCCCAAGGGCTGCTCCTAGAAAGTAAACGTCGTTCTGACAACCCCAATCACCAAATCAGAATTATTCTTATTGTGGTCGGGAGCCGTCAGCCAAATCAGCCCAGGAGTGATAGAAATATTATCGCTCAACTTAAACTGATAAAAACCTTCAACGTGCAGCGAAGTATCCTTATCTTCCGGCAAAGTTCGATTAGTAGAACTCGTTACCCGCGGCTCCATACCTACGACAATTCCCGCCACATTTCCTTCTTTGAGCAAATCGGGAAAAGCCAAAGTAACTGCCCAGTTCCAGATTTTTTGATCCCCCCTCTGCACAGAACCCGTAGGAGTAGTCAAGTTGGATAAAATGCGCTGGTTGGTGTAACCCGCCCAACCGCCAATTGCAAATCTCCGATTTAACTGCCACGAAGCTTGCGCCCCGTAGGAATTGCTAGAAACTGGCATATTGCTATCGCTGTCGAGCCCGAAGGAAGCGAGACGCACCGGGAAATTAGAAGCATTGCTGCCGGTACCGGTAACAAAGTTGTAGGAATTAACGTAAGTTAAACCTAAAGCAATGCTGTCGCTCGGTGTAAAAGTCAACTGAGCCAAACCGCCGTAAGAGCCGTTAAACAAACCATTTCCCCGCGTCGGGTCCGCAGCATTGCCGGCCATATATCCCAAACTCAGTTCGAGTTTTTCCCCAAACTGATGCCGCATAGCGATGCCAGAACCGCCAATCAAATAGTAAATTGGGTTGCGAGTACCGAAGTTAGAAAGAGCGCCGTAGCTGCCGTCTCCGTCAAAGTAAGGGTTGACAGTGTTAACAAAATCATCAGCAGCGCCAGCATTAGCTTCGAGAATTACAGTAGTGCTTTTGCCGAGAGGGAATTGGTAAAGCAGCGCATCTAAACCTACCGTATTGCTAGCCTCGGCAAAAGGCCCGGCATTAAACCGCAATTCCCCTTCAGCGGTTTTCGTATTATTAGTAGAAAACGAACCCAAATTTAAAACTTGCAATCGAGTTCTCAGCAAATCTTCTCCAGAGAAACTCGTATCGAAATTGATCCGAACCCTGCTGCCAAAAGCCGTGGTTTTATCAGCTTCGCGGCCCTCGGCATCATCTCCCCTGGCGATACCCGCCAAACCAAATATCACTTCGCCGTTGAGTTTAGTCGTAGTCGAAAACTGATTTGCTTCTAATTCAGAGGTACGCGCTTCCAAAGCATCGACGCGGCCGCGCAAAGTTGCCAATTCCGCCGCAAATTCTTCTTGCAACCTTTGCACAGAAGCCAAATCTTCTCGCGTCGCCAGATTTCTGGAACCGCCTTGAATTAGCTCGGTAACTTTATCCAAACACGCATTTAAACCCGCTGCAAACTCGTAGCGAGTCATCGCCCGGTTGCCGCGAAAAGTGCCGTCAGGATAGCCAGCTATGCACCCGTAGCGCTCTACTAGGGATTGCAAAGCTTGAAAAGCCCAATCGGTTGGTCGCACGTCGGAAAGTTGCGACACAGATGTTACTTGGCCGGCCGCATCTTCGCTGCTACTGCCTTCTGTGCTGTATTGGTTGATTTGTTCTAAAACATTAGACTGTGCTTGAGGTTGGACACTTGAATCAGTGGATTGCGAAATCTGATCGGGCTGTGCGGCGGGTTTTTCTGCGTTTAAATTAGCCAGTGGTGCGGGGGGTTGCGTTTCGCTTAAGTTTGCGGGCGCTACTGCGGGGATTTGCTCAGCGACAGGTTGTTCGGGACTTAAATTTGCGGGCGCTACTGCGGGTTTGGTTTCGCCTAAATCTGTTGCTGCAACTTCCGGTGCTTTTGCTTGTTCGGCAACTGGGGCGATCGCATCGTTAGTGAAGCCCTCGTAGAGGCTCGCACTTTCTTTCTCAATAGTTTCAACAGTTGATTTGCTAGCTAGTGACGCTGGTTCGGCTGTCTCAGGCTTTGCTGTCTCAGACTTGGCTGCCTCGGTTGCAGCACCTGCTAATTGCAGATTAGCTGGACCTGCAGCGCCAATTTCTAGAGGTTGCTCTGCGGCTAGGGCTGTCGAAGATACTAATAAACTTGCTGCCAATACAGCGGGACTAACTAAAAGTCCCTTCCACAAAAATTTGGACATTTTTCCTCACACCACATTGAGCCGATCGCCCGTTCCAAAGATTTAGGCGTCAGCAAATCACCTTCAGTATTGAGCCTAATAGTATTTATTGTCAACTATCGGGGAAATCACTGCCGGAGAGAGCAGTTTGGCTGTGGTTGATTTGACAAAAACTCCGTTTATTCCCAAAATCCTTGGTTTGAGCTAAATACCTACATAGAAACCTGGTTGATGGCTGGATATTGCGTAAGTTATCCCTCAGTAAGACTAATATTGACAGCACTGGCGCTAACAAATCGTTTGATCGGCTACAAATACAAGTGAAAAAACTCAAATACGCCCTAGTTCACGAATGGTTGACGCCCTTAGCTACTGGCGGTTCAGAACTCGTAGTACAGGAAATTCTCAAACACGTAGACGAGGCAGATGTCTATGCCCTCATCGACTTTGAATCAGCCAATCCCGAAAGCTATCTTTTCGGGCGACAGATTGGCACAACATTTTTGCAGCACTTTCCCAAGGCCCGCAGCGGCGTCCAAAAATATTTGCCATTTCTGCCTTTGGCGATCGAACAACTAGATCTGCGAGAATACGACATCCTCCTCTCATCCTCCCACGCCGTCGCCAAAGGCATCCTCAGCAGTCCCCAGCAACTGCACGTCTGCTACTGCCATACTCCCATGCGCTACGCTTGGGACTTAACTTTTGACTATTTGCGTAGCAGCAAAGCCGGACGGGGCATCCCGGGGCTGCTGACGCGATATTTGTTGCATCGACTGCGACAGTGGGACGTAATTTCCGCCAATCGCGTTGATTATTTCATCGCTAACTCTCAACACACTGCGCGCCGAATTTGGCGCTGCTATCGGCGGCGGGCCGAGGTGATTTATCCCCCGGTAAATATCCAGCGATTTTCCTTGATGCGGCAAAAACAAGACTTTTACGTCACAGTTTGTCGGTTGGTAAGTTACAAAAACGTAAGTGCGATCGTCCAAGCATTCAATCAACTCGGGCATACTCTAATTGTCATCGGCACCGGGCCAGAATTAGAAATGATTCGGCAAATCGCCAAACCCAACGTGCAAGTGCTCGGCTGGCAGCCCGCTTCGATAGTGGAAAAGTACATGGCCGAGGCGAAAGCCTTTGTATATGCAGCTTGCGAAGATTTTGGCATAGCTTTGGTAGAGGCTCAAGCTTGCGGAACACCAGTAATTTCCTATGCAGCAGGGGGCGCTTTGGAGACAGTGCTCGACATTCGCCAACACCCAGAGACAGGGACTGGTTTATTTTTTTCCTCCCAAACCGCAGCAGCATTAGTCGAAGCTGTCAAGGAATTTGAACAGTTGCAAGGCAAATTTCGGCCAGAAATCTGCAGGTTGCGCGCTGAACAGTTTGCCCCCGAAGTTTTTGGGCAGCGCTATCTAGCTTTTGTGGAACGCTGCTATCAGGAATTTCACTCCCGTGATTTTACCGAGTTTGGGGCTTGAGAGTGCCAGAACCCGATAGCGGGACAATCTTCCTTCTGCCTTTGTATAAGTGCCTTCAGAAGACCTCTGCATAAGTGCCTTGTGCCTTTTTCCTTCTGCCACCAGAAGCCCTCTTCCTTCTTCCTTCTGCCTTTTGAAGCCTTCAGAAGGCAGAAAATTGAGTATTGGAAACATAATTGAGAGAACAAAGCGTCTTGAGGCTTTATGATCAGGACTGTGTGTGGTGTGAAGTGAAGGAGTAAGATGACTGCCGACAGCCAACTAATCTCCGGCAAGGTAATTCGAGCGATCGCAAGACGCGGTTTTGGGTCTGTCCTGCAAGGAGATAGACGCATAAGTCGTTCTCTACAGAGCCTCGACGGAGAACTTTTCAAGCGGTTATTTGACATCCTGTTTTCCTTATCGGTTCTGATCCTGTTTGCTCCGGTTTACCTGCTTTTGGCTTTCTTAATCGCCTTAAGCTCGCCCGGTCCTATTTTTTACGTACAGGAACGAGTAGGCAAAAACCGTAAAAGGTTTTATTGCCTTAAATTCAGAACGATGGTGGAAAATGCGGACGATATATTGCTGGAAATCATGGAAAATTCTCCGCATTTGCGTCAAGAGTTTGAGGACAATTTCAAGCTGAAACAAGACCCTCGAATTACCTGGATTGGAAGATTTTTACGAATGACCAGTTTAGACGAGTTTCCCCAGTTTTGGAATGTTTTAAAAGGAGATATGAGCGTCGTCGGACCCAGACCTTTAGTTGAAGAAGAACTGCCGAGATACGGCCGTCATATCAACAAAATTCTCACCATAAGGCCTGGAATTACAGGCTTGTGGCAAGTGTCCGGTCGCAACGACATTCCGTATCCCCGCCGAGTCCAAATCGACCTCTATTACGCAAATGACAAAAACCTTTGGATGGATATGTGGATTGTTTTCAAAACAATTGGAGTTGTGATTTTTCCCAAAAATAACGGCGCATATTAATTTTTGTCCGCAGTCAGCAATCGGTAGTTAGTTTTATTTGTTACTGACCACTGATGCTGACTACTGACAATCAGCGACAAACTCTTTGTCAAAACTAAACAGTTCCTGGATGCCATCGAAGAATTGTGAGCTTAACTAAAGGGGCAAATACTTAAATAAACCTATCTCTTATTCATCTAGAAAGATCAGTTATTCTAGATAGACTACTTTAGGTTTAGGTGTTAAACTTAACTCTATAACCTTTGGCTTAAGGGGGATAGCCTACTTATCTTGGGATAGCCCACTACCCAACAGCGTAGGAAGTAAACTTCAACTGGCTTTAGATAACTAAAGTTAAGTTTGAGTAAGTTTTATAAAGCAGTTAACGTAGAGTTTGAGAATACGGCCGGCAGGGAGCAACAGCCTCTGCCAAAAAATTTATTGTGAATTAACACAGCCTGTCAAAGGAAAATCAGATGACGCAACGTAAGCGAGCGCTAATAACAGGTATTACAGGTCAAGACGGCTCCTACTTGAGCGAATTACTGTTAGAGAAAGGATATGAAGTTCACGGCATTATCCGGCGCAGTTCTAGTTTCAATACCGATCGAATTGACCACATCTATGTCGATCCTCACAGCGAGGGTGCGCGCCTGTTTCTACACTACGGCGACTTGACGGACGGCACCACTCTCCGCCGGATATTGGAAGAAGTTCAGCCGGTAGAAATTTATAACTTAGGCGCTCAATCTCACGTTCGAGTCAGTTTTGACTCGCCGGAATATACGGTTGACACAGTAGGGATGGGAGTATTGCGGCTGCTAGAAGCAATTCGGGACTATCAGCACCGCACCGGCATAGAAGTGCGGTTCTATCAAGCAGGTTCTTCGGAAATGTTTGGTTTGGTACAGGAAGTTCCGCAGAAGGAAACAACTCCTTTTTATCCCAGAAGCCCTTACGCCTGCGCTAAAGTTTACGGGCACTGGCAAACAGTAAATTATCGCGAATCTTACGGACTTTTTGCCTGCAACGGCATTTTGTTCAATCACGAATCTCCCCGCCGTGGCGAAACTTTTGTAACTCGCAAAATTACTCGCGCCGTTGCCAGAATAGTCGCCGGCAAGCAGAAAAAGATTTACTTGGGCAATCTCGATTCTAAGCGAGACTGGGGCTATGCTAAAGACTACGTGCGGGCGATGTGGCTGATGCTGCAACAAGACAAGCCTGACGATTATGTCATTGCTACCAACGAGACTCATTCTATTAAGGAATTTCTCGATTTGGCTTTTACTTACGTCAATTTAGATTGGCAAAAATATGTAGAGTTTGACGAACGCTACTTGCGGCCGGCCGAAGTCGAACTTTTGATTGGCGATTCGACTAAGGCGCGCCAGCAATTAAATTGGGAACCTTCTGTAACTTTTCAGGAGTTAGTACATTTAATGGTAGATGCTGACATGAAAGCTTTAGACCAGCAAGGTCGAGGTTCGGGCAACGGATTTGATTAAGTCGCTAAACCAAGCCGTCAATGCGAACAATTTGTAGGGGTAGGGCCCCGTGTCTACCCCTTTGGCGAAAGGCGTGCACCGGAGGATTGCCCCTGCACACACTTCACAACAGATGAGAGGGTTGTTACAGCTATTAGCGTAGGGCGATCGGCATTCAAAGAACCAGCTTAATTGCTCGCAAAATTTTCGGCTGTGCGGGCTAAAAAAAACATTAAAATGATTGTTGGGGAGTCGCGACCCCTATATCTAACTTTCGGGTGTGCACGGCGCAAATTGTCCCTATCTACCGCAGCTAAAACAAATGTGTGGGCAACCTCATCCTGTAGCTGAAAGCTTTTTTTGCTAAAGCAACAATTTTAGAATTGAAATTGTCGATCGACCTTTATTCAAAATCCCGAGGCTAAAATTATGACCAGCTTGGATTTAAGCAGCAAAAGTATTCTAGTCACGGGCGGCGCCGGTTTCTTGGGCCGTCAGGTAATCGACCAGCTAGTGAAAGCAGGGGCCGATGCTGATAAAATTTCGGTGACTCGATCGCGCGACTGCGACCTTCGCGTCATGGAAAACTGCAAGCGCGCCGCCGAAAAACAAGATATTATCATTCACCTCGCCGCCCACGTCGGCGGCATCGGCTTAAACCTAGTCAAACCCGCTGAATTATTTTACGATAATTTGATGATGGGCGCGCAATTAATCCACGCCGCCTACGAAGCAGGAGTCGAAAAATTTGTCTGCGTAGGCACTATTTGCGCTTATCCCAATTTAACCCCAGTTCCTTTCAAAGAAGACGACCTGTGGAACGGCTATCCAGAGGTAACTAATGCACCTTACGGAGTAGCAAAAAAAGCCTTATTAGTGCAACTGCAATCCTACCGCCAGCAGTACGGATTCAACGGTATCTACTTGCTACCAGTAAATCTGTACGGCCCAGAAGATAACTTTGACCCGAAAAGTTCCCACGTCATCCCCGCATTAATTCGCAAAGTCTACGAAGCGCAAGAAAGGGGAGACAAAACACTGCCCGTTTGGGGCGACGGCAGCCCTAGCCGCGAGTTTTTGTATTCCACAGATGCCGCCCGAGGAATTGTGATGGCAACGCAAGATTACAGTGAATCTGACCCGGTTAATTTGGGAACGAATAGCGAAGTTAAAATTCGCGATTTAGTGGAAACGATTTGCGAATTGATGGGATTTGAGGGAGAAATTGTTTGGGAAACAGACAAGCCGAACGGTCAGCCGCGCCGCTGTTTGGATACCCAAAGGGCTAAGGAAAAGTTTGGTTTTGTGGCGGAGGTGAAGTTTAAGGAAGGGTTGAAAAATACGATTGAGTGGTATCGAAAACACGCAGTTTAAGTGTGAAAAACCCGGTTTCTTCCTGAAACCGGGTTTTTTGAGGAAAGGTGGTGAATGGCAGTAAATCAGTAGAAAGAACTTGTTAGTAAAGCTGGCTCTTCCTTACTTAGTGTGCCAAACGATTAGTTTAAGTAGTGAAAACTAAAGCTATGTATGAATCGAAGGAAAAAATGGCTCCAAATTAACTAAAGTAAGACTGGAAAACCTTGCTGTGTAAAAATTTAGGCTATTAATTTCAGATAAATGAGCACACGAAGTACGGAATATCCGGCATATTTAGATTTCCATACCGTAAATCCGCAACGCCGAATAAGAATGGAGGGGCGGGTTTTACAAACCATCTGTGGGTAAGACCAACAATATAGTCAACCCACCCCCACGATAGCGGTAAATCGCAATTGCTTTCGATCGATAAAAAAGCCGATCGCAATTTCTGTCAATCTGCGTTTTGGGCGATCGACTACCTCTAAAGGAATATTCAAAAAAACATTTTTCACAATTTATTAAAATTTATTATACTACTTGTCAGGTGCGGAGCGTAAATACTCTCTCACTCCCTATACAAAATCAAGCCTGACCGAAAACAATTTGGTCACTAGCCCCGCGATTCATTCCTTTGCAGGCTGAGTGACGGTGTAAACTTTCCAATTCTAAAATCTAAAATCTAAAATCTAAAATCAAATGACAGCCGACAAACCCGGATTCAGCATTAGCGCGACCGCGATTCGCCGCCACATCGGCACCCTCATGCTGACACTTGCGATTATAGTCGTGGGCATTTTCTACATAACCCAACTGCCCGTTGACTTGCTGCCCTCCATCACCTATCCCCGCATCAGCGTGCGCTTAGACGCCCCCGGAGTCTCGCCAGAAGTTGCAGTTGACGAAATTACCCGCCCCCTCGAACAAGGACTTTCAGCAACAGAAGGAGTCACGCAAGTTTTTTCCCGCACGCGGGAAGGACAAGTCAGCGTCGATTTATTCTTCAGACCGGGCGGCGATATTGACCAGGCTCTTAATGACGCTACAGCCTCCGTCAACCGCATTCGCAACCGACTTCCCGATACGGTTGAATCGCCAAATCTGTTTAAATTTGACCCTTCTCAACAGCCGGTTTACGAATTTGCCCTGACTTCAGACTCGCGACAAGGGGTAGATTTGCGGGTATTTGCCGATGAAGAATTAGCCAGGGAAATTAACGTTATTCCCGGAGTAGCTTCCGTTGACGTTTCCGGCGGCGTTCAAGAAGAAATTCAAGTTAATATTGACCTGAACCGGCTGCAAAGTTTAGGAGTTAATCTTAACGACGTTTTTAATGCTTTGCGCGATCGCAATTTAGACACTTCCGGCGGCCGGCTGCGGCAAGAATCTAACGAACCGCTGACGCGCACAATCGGTCGCTTTAAAACAGCTTCTGAAATCGCCAATCTTTCCTTTCAAGTATCCGGTTCCAACCCGCCAAAACGAGTTTACCTGCGCGATTTTGCCCAAGTCAATGACGGCACAGAAGAACAGCGAGTAAAAGTTTTTCTCAATCAAAAACCTGCCGTTAAAATTAGCATCTTGAAACAGCCGGACGCCAACACGATTACTGTTGTAGACGGAGTGAAAAATCGCATCAAGGAAATGCAGGAGTCGGGCTTAATTTCGGGGGACATGACCGTAGTTACTACCTTAGATGAATCCAGATTTATCCGCAATTCCTTAGCCGATGTGGCGAATGCGGGGGTTTCAGGGGCAGTGCTGGCTGCGATCGCAGTTTTGTTCTTTTTAGGCTCCCTGAGACAAACCCTGATTATCTCTCTGACTATTCCTCTGTGTACTCTAGCAGCCATTATTTTAATGCGGCTGTTCGGTATGTCGCTGAATTTATTTAGTTTAGGCGGTTTAGCGCTAGGAATCGGTCAGGCGATCGATACCAGCGTAGTTATTTTAGAAAATATTGTAGTCGGTCTAGACAGCAACCCTCATCTGAAAAAAGGCAAAATAAAAGATCGAAAAGAACGCACGATAGAAGAGTCGGTAGAGCGGAGTGAAGAAGTAGAATCAGCAATGGTTGCCTCTACAGCGGCAAACTTAGTATCAGTGCTGCCATTTTTGCTGATCGGTGGCTTCTTTTCGCTGCTATTTAACGAATTGATTTTGACAATTAGCTTTGCAGTAGCAGCGTCTCTGCTAGTAGCTTTAACGGTAGTGCCGATGCTGACTTCTCGCTTGATGGGAATGTCTTATTCCAGCGGTATCAGTCAGTTCGGGCCGATAAAACATTTCAACCGCGGTTTTGAAAACGGCACGCGAGCCTACGGTTCAATGCTGTCAAAAGTGCTGGGTTTGCGGTTAATTATCATTGCCCTCGCTTTTGTAATTTTAGGTGGCGGCACTTGGGTGATGGTGGGAAAAATTCCCCAAGAAATTTTGCCAAGAGTTAATACAAGCCAAGCCAGATTATTTGCTTCATTTCCTCCGGGTACTAACTTGGAAATAAATCAAAAAGTGATTGCTGCTGTCGATAAAATTTTACTAGAACAGCCAGAAACAGAGTACACTTTAACGACAGCGGGAGGGCTGCTGTTCGGCAACAATACGGTTGAAAATTTGCTCCGGGGAAGCAGCACAATTACGCTCAAATCTGGTACCAATACCACCGATTTTACAGAAAGAATGACTGAGGAATTGAAAAAAATTGACCTTCCTAAAGGAACTCGTCTGCGGCTAGTTCCAGAATCGATTAGGGGTTTAGTTTTAACTAATTCTCCAGTGCGGGGTGGCGAAATTGATGTCGTGGTTCAGGGGGACACTGAAGAATCATTGCAGGAAGCAGGCAGTCAGATATTAAAAGCATTAGATGAGAAGGTAAAATTAGCCCGGTTTCGGCCGGAGGCAGACCCGCCGCAGTCAGAGGTACAAATTCGTCCAGACTGGGAAAGGGCTGCTGTGTACGGGCTGACAGCCCAAGATATTGGGGAGACAATTCAGACAGCAATTGAAGGTGCTGTTCCCACTCAGTTGCAGCGGGGAAACCGATTAATAGATGTGCGGGTGCAGTTCGATCGCACTTCTGTCAAATCTATTGCTCAACTCGGACAAATTCCATTATCGGGCAGCAATAACAGCATCATCCGTTTAAGCGACGTGGCAAATATTATTCTCGGCAAAGCGCCGGCAGAAATTCAGCGTCTCAATCAGCGGCAAGTTTTCTTAGTTGTCGGAAACTTGAATAAGGGTGCAAGTCTCGGCGATGCTGTCCAGCAAGTCGATGCAGTTTTATCAGAACTCAAGTTGCCGCGAGGAGTAAGAATTGTGCCGAGTGCGGCTGCTGAAACTAATGAGCAATTGCAAACTTCTCTCAAGCTTTTGGGAGGGTTGGCGACTTTTTTAGTGTTTGTAGCGATGGCGGTGCAGTACAATTCTTTGGTTGACCCGCTGGTGATTTTGCTGACAGTGCCGCTGGCGTTGGCGGCGGGAGTATTCGGGCTTTATGTGACCAAAACTGCGATCGGTGCGACGGTGATGATCGGTGCAATTTTGCTCGTGGGAATTATCGTGAATAACGGCATCATTATGGTGGAGTTGGCGAACCAAATTCGGGAAGATGAAGGAGTCGATCGCACAACAGCAATTCTCAGGGCGGCACCTCAGCGCTTGCGGCCGATTTTGATGACAACTATTACTACAGTTTTGGGTTTGTTTCCCCTAGCTTTGGGAATTGGAGAGGGTTCGGAATTCTTGCAACCGCTGGGTGTGGTGGTGTTTTCCGGTTTATCGCTGGCAACTTTGCTGACGCTGTTTATTATTCCCTGTTTCTATATTTTGCTGCACGACTTCTTTGGGATGTTTGCAGCGAAGAAGAAGCCGCAGGCGGTGGCTATTCCTGTGCAGAAGGCGGCGAGAAAGACTCCGAATTTGTAAAATGTAGGGTCAGCAAATACGCATTTTCCCGCAATCCGGCAGGGGTTTAAACCCCTGCCTCACAGCGAAAGTCGGTTAAAACCGACTGTAGATTTTGACGGAAAGTGCGATCGATTTCAGTCCTCTTTCAGAGGACTTTCGCTATGAGACAGGGAATTCATTCCCTGTCGGACTGTCGGACTTACAACCCACATTCCGCAGATATTCAAGGAGAGGTAAAGGAAGATAGATTCGGCAACAAGAAACTCCCAAACGATTGCCG
>NZ_JAUBQH010000092.1:0-17560 GCF_036701145.1 Microcoleus sp. Pol17C6 | reverse complement strand
TGGTGTTTCTAAAACTTCGAGATTTTCGACAACCGGTTCTGGTTGAGAAGGTTGGTTCGACTTTGGTGTTTCTAAAACTTCGAGATTTTCGACAACCGGTTCTGGTTGAGAAGGTTGGTTCGACTTTGGTGTTTCTAAAACTTCGAGATTTTCGACAACCGGTTCTGGTTGAGAAGGTTGGTTCGACTTTGGTGTTTCTAAAACTTCGAGATTTTCGACAACCGGTTCTGGTTGAGAAGGTTGGTTCGACTTTGGTGTTTCTAAAATCGGTTCGGATTCTGGTTGAGAATGCTCGATCGACTCTACTGTTTCTACAATGAGCAAATTTTTGACAACCGGTTCTGGCTGAGAAGGCTCGATCGACTTTGGTGAATCGAAAATCGGTTCTGGTTCTGGTTGAGAATGCTCGATCAACTCTACTGTTTCTACAATGAGCAAATTTTCGACAACCGGTTCTGGCTGAGAAGGCTCGATCGACTCTACCGTTTCTGAAACTTTGAGATTTTCGACAATCGGTTCTGGCTGAGAAGGCTCGATCGACTCGACTGTTTCTACAATAAGTAGATTTTCGACAATCGGTGCTGGTTGAGGATGTTCTAGCGACTCTACCGTTTCTGAAACTTCGAGATTTTCGACAATCGGTTCTGGCTGAGAAGGCTCGATCGACTCGACTGTTTCTACAATAAGTAGATTTTCGACAATCGGTTCTGGTTGAGGATGTTCTAGCGACTCTACTGTTTCTACAATAAGTAGATTTTCGACAATCGGTTCTGGTTGAGGATGTTCTAGCGACTCTACTGTTTCTACAATGAGTAGATTTTCGACAACCGGTGCTGGTTGAGGATGTTCTAGCGACTCTACTGTTTCTACAATAAGTAGATTTTCGACAACCGGTTCTGGTTGAGGATGTTCTAGCGACTCTAGTGTTTCGACAAAGAGCAGATTTTCGACAACCGGTTCTGGTTGAGGATGTTCTATCGACTCTTGTCTTTCTACAGTTTCCAGAAAATCGGCCACTGGTTGCATTCCAGGTTCTAAATCGCTTATTTCCTCTGCTGTTTCTGTAATTGGTTCGGATTCTGGTTGAGAATAGTCGATCGACTCTACGGTTTCTACAACTTGCAGATTTTCGACTATCGGTTCTGGTTGAGAATAGTTGATCGACTCTACGGTTTCTACAACTTGCAGATTTTCGACTATCGGTTCTGGTTGAGAATAGTCGATCGACTCTACGGTTTGTGAAACTTGCAGATTTTCGACTATCGGTTCTGGTTGAGAATAGTTGATCGACTCTACGGTTTGTGAAACTTCTAGATTTTCGAGTATCGGTTCTGCTTCATGATGCTCGATCAACTCTTGCCTTTCGACAACTGGTTCAGATTCTGGTTGAGGATGCTCGATCGACTCTACGGTTTCTACAACTTGCAGATTTTCGACTATCGGTTCTGGTTGAGAATGCTCGATCGACTCTACGGTTTCTACAACTGGTTCCGATGCTGGTTCATGATGCTTGATCGACTCTACGGTTTGTGAAACTTCTAGATTTTCGACTATCGGTTCTGGTTGAGGATGCTCGATCGACTCTTGCCTTTCGACAACTGGTTCGGATTCTGGTGGAGAAGGTTCGATCGGGAGTCTCTCACTTTTGTAAAAAACATTTTTTACAAAAGTGAGCATCCTGCTTGCTTGTTGAGATATCTGTAGCGAGTAAGATGATCTGGTTCCTGTGACACCCAAACTGAGATTCTTCCCTTTTATCGGCTGTACGGTTTCTACAACTGGTTCGGATTCTGGTTGAGGATGCTCGATCGATTCTACTGTTTCTGAAACAACGGGCAGATTTGCGAGTATCGGTTCTGGTTGAGGATGCTCGAGCGACTCTACTGTTTCTGAAACAACGGGCAGATTTTCGACTATCGGTTCTGGTTGAGGATGCTCGATAGATTCTATCGACTCTACTGTTTCTGAAACAACGGTCAGATTTTCGACTATCGGTTCTGGTTGAGGATGCTCGATCGACTCTACTGTTTTTGAAACAACGGGCAGATTTTCGACTATCGGTTGCGATTCTGATTGATGATAATCCGCGATCGAGTCTTGAGTTGTTGCCGCTTCTTGCAGATTTCGATCGACCTCCGGTTCGCTATGAACTAGATTTTCTTCCGGTTTCTTTTCAGCCGCTGTCAGCCTTAAAAACACATCTTCCAGAGTAGCGCGAGAGCGACGCATTTCGCACAGTCCAAATCCAGAGGCGACGATAGCTGTAGCAATTTCTCGTCCGGGTTCTATGTCGGATTCGCACAATGCCCGCAGGCGGTAGCGACCCACTAAAAATTGATTGCTTGGAATCAATTCGACCGATCGAACTCCCCGCAAGTTTTCCAAAGAAGGCAACAGCAGACTGTTTACCAAATCCCCCTCGCCTTCAACTTCGAGTTCGTAGCCCTCTCCGGCGGCCAACTCTCCCATCAAATTTTCGGGACTACCCGCAGCGACGATTTTACCGCGATTGATAATGGTAACGCGGTTACAAGTCATGCTGACTTCCGGCAGAATGTGCGTGGAAAGGATGATTGTGTGCTGGCCGCCAAGACTTTTGATTAAATTGCGGACTTCGATGATTTGTCGGGGGTCGAGGCCGACGGTTGGTTCGTCTAGGATAATCACTGGGGGGTCGTGGACGATCGCCTGCGCGATACCGACGCGCTGCCGAAATCCTTTAGAAAGCTTGCGGATTAAAACTTTGCGTTTATCAACCAGGCCGCAGCGTTCGATCGCGGAGGTAACTCGTCGCGCGCGATCGCCCGCAGGTACTTGCTTGATCCGGGCGACAAAAAACAGAAACCCTTCCACAGTCATTTCTGGATACAGTGGCGGGTTTTCCGGCAGATAGCCGATGCGCTGTCTGACGGCCATCGAGTCTTCGTGAACATCCATGCCGGCGATGCGGGCCGTACCGCTGGATGCCGGCAAATATCCCGACAAAATCCGCATGGTTGTGGTTTTGCCCGCGCCGTTTGGCCCCAAAAAACCGAGAATTTCTCCTGATTCGACCGAAAAAGACACGTCCGCGATCGCTGCGGTCGAACCGTAAGTTTTGCTTAAGTGTTCTACTTCAATCATTTGTCAGAAGTCACGCGATTTTAGATTTTAGATTTTAGATTTACTTTGCCAACCACAGGCGGGACGCCTGTTCCACGAATTTGAGAGTCCCGCCCGATCGGCGGGTCGATCGAATTTATGGCGAAATTTTTAATTTGATTTTGTCTTCCAGTGTAGTCTGGCAAGAACCAAATCTATCA
Organism: Microcoleus sp. Pol17C6; assembly: GCF_036701145.1. NCBI lineage: Bacteria > Bacillati > Cyanobacteriota > Cyanophyceae > Oscillatoriales > Microcoleaceae > Microcoleus > Microcoleus sp. Pol17C6. Next base: position 14,258 of record NZ_JAUBQH010000092.1, on the reverse strand, counting down.
TAAGGGTCGATCGGACTTTGAAACAAAATGCTAGGTAGTAGGGTGCGGCGCGCGGAAATGATTAGCCGATGTACATCGAATCGCTACCACCTGACGCACCCTACCAGTAGAGTCCGTGCCTAACCGAACCCTCAACTAGCTGCCTTCGCTACAGACGCGGGGCTGTTTCTAGGTTGAGTAGTGCTTACGCGCCCCTCCGCCTAACGCGCCTTCGCGGTTCGTTCAAAAAAATCTCAACTCCTTTTCCAAATCTTGATTTCCCCCAACCAACCCGCACTAACAATAGTCTTACCGTCGCTGCTAATCGCCACAGCGCTAACGTAGCCAGCATGACCGCTTAAATTACCTCTCAATTCGCCCGATCGCACATCCCAAAGTCTCACACTTTTATCCCAACTGCCAGTAACCAGCGTAGTGCCATCCCGACTGAATGCCACCGACCAAACTCCGTCAGTATGCCCGCTTAAACGCCGAATTAACTGCCCGTTTCCGGCATTCCACAACCCAACAGTGCCATTGCTGTTTCCCGCCGCTAAACTTTTGCCGTCGGGAGTAAAAGCTAGCGACAAAACAGCCAAGTTTTTGCCGCCAATCGTGCGAATTGCTTGACCTGTAGCTAAATTCCACAACCAAATTGAACCATCTTTGCTGCCGCTAGCTAAAGTTTTGTTGTCGGGACTAATTGCAACAGCATTCACCAACCCAGAATGCCCGGTCAAAGTCCGCAGCAACTCTCCTGTTTTCTGGTTCCAAATCTTAATCGTTTTGTCCCAACTGCCACTGGCTACAAATTGACCGTCGGCACTAACGGCAACGGTCGAAACAGCATTGGAATGCCCGCTCAAAGTGCGTACAACCGCGCCCGTTTCTAAATTCCAAATTTTTACAGTTTTGTCGTCGCTACCGCTAGCTAACACCTTGCCATCCGCACTCGCCCCCAGTGAGTTTACGGCTTCCGTGTGTCCTTGCAGGGTAGTTTTTAATTGCCCGCTGGGGAAATTCCAAACTGAGATTGTGCCGTTGCTATTTCCTGTGGTAAAATAAGCTGAAGAAAGGGCAAGAGAACTGACAACTTCCGAAGGCCCTTTGAGGGTATTTGTGGTAGCAAAGGCGATCGCACTTGCGGGCTTGCGGGGCGGATTATTCGCCGGAGTTTTCGGGTTTCCGGCAGTAGGAGATTGGGGAACTACTGGCAGCGAAATAGTCGATCGCCATTTCATGAAAGTATTGATTTCTATCCCCGCCGCCACGATTTTATCGGAGTTTTCCTCTAACCTGACAATGCCGTTAATTGCGACAACTCGCCCCGCATCGTCGAGCACTGGGCCGCCGCTCATGCCCGCTCTCACTAAGTTATTGTATACCAAAGTATAACCGTTCCAGGGAGTTTGGCGGCCGGTAAGCTGACCTTCGGTGGCGATGAAAATCGGCTGTCTCAAAGAACCGCCGGATATCGGCCAGCCCGCCACATAAGCCTTGTTTCCCTTAGTTGCTGAGGAATTGGCTAATTGAGCCAGGGGGTAGCTTTGAGTGCTGCTGAAGGGCACGACGGCTAAATCCATCCCCGGCACTCGCCGCACGAGGCTGTATGATACAGAGTGAGCTTTGCCGTCGGGAGTTACGACCTCGTAATCGCCGGCTTTATCGACAACGTGCCAGTTTGTGAGAATATAGTATGTGCTGCCCTGCTTCTCTAAAATTACTCCTGAACCGCCTTTTGCCCCCTGGATGCGAACCGTAATTTGTTGGGCAACGGTTTTAACTTTGTCGGCGGTTAATGCGAGGGCAATTTGAGGTGATGTCAGTGGAATGAGGGCGATCGAACTCAGGGCGATCGTAGCACTCAAAATAGCCGGAATTGTTCTGCTGTAATTCATTATTGTGTAAATTTAACATACCCACATATCAACTGACGGATAACTTTTCCGGTTTGTGGCAGATTCACGGTTGACAACGCCAAAACGCCTGCGCGACGATCGAACTTCGACATTCGCACAAGCCTCACAATATTTGACACAGCCCTCTGGCTAGCAGAAAAATTTAGAATCGGGAACCGCACCTAGCCTCAACAATAGCCACTGGCTGATCTCTATTCTTTTCTCGGCAAAGGATACTTTGAGCCGAACGCTGGTCGGAAAAAGACCCATTAGCCATCCAGCCGAGGGGTGCGCCTGCGATCACGCCAACTGCTAAACCAGTGATGAGGCTCAAAACAAGATGCTTGCGGGCGATCGGGTTTTGTTGCATAAAAATTTATCCTAAAGACTTATCCCTTACCAGAAGTACCATAAATAAAATTTACTGTCTTCCTCCTATTTACTTATTTCCTAAGTAGTAACCCACCCTCAGTAGGGTGGGCAATGCGCACATTATCCATCACTAAGTAGGGTGCGAATTACGCACCTTACTTAGTATATAGGCTGCCCAATTTTATGCTAAATCAAACAGCAATATTTCAGCATCTGCCGCCGCTTCAATCACCACCTCAGACTCGCCGCTAACCGCTGCAGCGTCGCCATTTTTCAAAGGTAAACCGTTGAGCAAAATCGAGCCGCGAGCAACTTGCACCCAAGCGTGGCGATTCGGCTGCAAAGCATGAGAAACCCGCGAGTCTTTATCCAAAACAGCCGCATACAAATCCACATCTTGATGCACTTTCACAGCACCATCTCTCGCATCTCGTGCCGCCACTAAGCGCAGTTTTCCGCGTCTTTCTGCTAGGGGAAACTCCCGCTGTTCGTAACTCGGCTGCAAGCCTTTTGTATCGGGTAACAGCCAGATTTGCAGCAAATGAACCGGGTCTGTTTGCGAGTTATTGAACTCGCTGTGCTGGATACCCGTACCTGCACTCATCCGCTGTACTTCACCGGGTTTAATCACTGCACCAGTACCCAAACTGTCCTTGTGTTCTAATGCTCCTTCTAATACATAAGTAATGATTTCCATGTCGCTGTGCCCGTGAGTGCCGAAACCTCTGCTGGGGCTAACGACATCCTCATTAATTACGCGCAAAGAGCGAAAATTCATATAATTTGGATCGTAATAGCCGGCAAAAGAAAATGTATGGTAACTGTCTAGCCAACCGTGATTTGCGTGTCCTCTTGCTTCACTTTTTCTAACGGTAATCATCTTCTGAATCCTCAGTGAAATTTATCGGGTATTTCTTTGATGTTTTTATTTTAAACCTAGTCAAGCTATTATGGATAGTACGCACTTAAAAGTGCGGTACTTACCAAAAAGATACTATGCAAGTTCAAGAAGCAAAGGTCGATCGAGCAAATTGCCCTGTAGAACGCACTCTAGAGGTGATTGGCGGGCGCTGGAAAGTCTTGATTCTGCGGGAGTTGTTTCAAGGAGTGAAGCGTTTTAACGAGCTGCAACGAGCTGTCAACGGCATTACTCAGAAGATGCTGACGCAGCAACTGCGGGAAATGGAGTCAGACGCGATCGTGCACCGGGAAATTTACCTGCAAGTGCCGCCAAAAGTTGAATATTCGCTAACGCCTTTGGGCGAGAGTCTCAAACCGATTATTAATGCCATGCACGAATGGGGAATTCAGCATATTAGCGAAGATGGAAAATGAGCGGTTTCTAGATGTTTTTTTCCGTCTTCCGACAGATTTCAAATTTTCAACCTAGTTCAACAATAATAATATGAACAACATAGAGCGTCTCGCCACCCTCAACCGCATCCGCAAACTCAGTCGCCTGATGGATACCGCCATTGGCATCCCCGGCACTAAATTTCGCATTGGTTTAGACCCGATTATCGGTTTAGTTCCGGGTGCTGGGGATATCGTAGATACTGCGTTTTCCGCCTACCTAATTTATTTAGCAACTCGATTCAACATTCCCCAAAAAACTCTAGGGAAAATGATTTACAATATCGGTCTAGAAGCCGTCGTTGGTTCAGTACCTTTAGTAGGAGATATCTTCGATGCTTTTTATAAATCAAACATGAGAAATCTGGCGCTTTTAGAAGCACACCTCGAAGAAGCTGAACCAGAACTAGCCGCAGTTGCCGAACCTGTTCCTCAATCTATTAAATTGTAGGTACGAATTTCACAAACAATAATTGTAAATAACCAACAATCTCTCAAGCTCGCCCCCATCACACGAAAAATCAGAATGTAGATTTTCCGCATTCGATTCAAATTTAATGTTGATGTGGGTTATCTGTTGTGGGGGGCGGGTTTATCTAGATTGTTGGTACTCGTCAGATATTATTCGTAAAACTCGCCCTTACGAAATAATCACCGATGTCGTTTAGCCGCTTCCACCAAAGCAATAACATCTTCTTCTCTAGTATTAAAAGCCGTTACCAGTCTAACAGTACATTCATCCCAGCGATAAAACAGAAAACCCTCAGCTAAAACCGATGTAATTACCGATTCTGGAAGTTGAATAAAAATCTCGTTGGCTTCAACCCGATGGCAAAACTTCGCTCCCTCAACTTCCGCCAAACCTTGGGCTAATTTCGCTGCCATATTATTTGCATGAGCCGCATTCTTCAGCCACAAATCATCCGTTATGTACGCTTCCAACTGCGCCGACAAAAACCGCATCTTCGAGAAAAGATGCCCGCTGCGCTTGCGGTAAAAAGGGAAAGTCTTGGCTAAATCTCGATTAAAAAAAACCACAGCTTCCGCAGCCATCGCGCCGTTTTTTGTCGCTCCAAACGATAGAATATCCACACCGACGCGCCAAGTGACATCCGCCGGAGAACAGCCCAAACTGACAACAGCATTGGCAAAGCGAGCTCCATCCATGTGCAGGTGCAAATTGTGAGCGCGAACTACTTCCGAAATGTGGGAAATTTCTGCTGGATTGTAGACTGTGCCGGCTTCCGTTGCTTGAGTGATGCTGACGGCTGCGGGCTGTACGTGGTGGACGACACCTGCACCAGCGCGATCGAGTATTTTTCCTAAAGTCTCTGCCTCTATTTTACCATGATTTCCTGTTACTGTCACTAACTTTGCACCGCCTGTAAAAAACTCCGGCGCGCCGCATTCATCCACATTAATATGAGATGCTGCGTGACAGTAAACAGCGCCGTAAGGAGGAGTAACAACTGCAAGGGCAAGAGCATTAGCAGCAGAACCAGTTGCTACCGGAAAAACAGTCACCGATGTCTCGAACAAATCCGAAAATTTAACTTGCAAACGCTGTGTATATTCATCATCTCCGTAAGACATCACAGCACCGCAATTAGCCGCTGCAATCGCCGCCATAATCTCCGGCGAAACCCCGGTTGCATTGTCGCTACAAAAATTCATTAGAATAATTGGTAAATAGAATCTATAATATAACTCAACACTCAGCAGTCAACACTCAAGCATTAAACTAAGAGGCAGAATTATGGCAGAATACCGCCAAATAGAATACCGAATCGGCAAAGACGGCAAAATTACCGAAACCGTCCTCAACGCCACCGGTTCTAGTTGCACCGACACCACCGCCGGAATTGAAAAAGCCCTCGGAGAAGTAGAATCTCAAGACTTGCTACCAGAATATTATCAAGCCGAAGAAAATTTGACCGTTGAACAAACGCAGACTTTAAAACAGGTTTAGAAGAGTTAAAAATGTTTGAGTTCATCGGTGCAACAGTTGATGTAACAACAGTGCCTGCCTTCAGCTTCGCGCTGGCTGTCGGGGGCATTTTTCTCATTTTAGTCTACCTTTATGCTGCATCTGAGGCGGGAGATGCGATCGAGTTTAAGTACGATAAAATTCTGCGGGAACGCATGAATCAGCTAGACATTCTCGATTGGCAAGACTTAGGCGAAAAAGCAGGCTTAAGTCGCTACGCGGTGCGTTTAGTGCGCCAGGGAGACGTGGGAAAACTCACGGTAAACCAACTGAGGCGGCTGGCAACAGTGCTGAATTTGAATTTTCAAGAGTTCGAGCGCACTTTGCTCGCACTGCCAATATCGGCTAGAATCACAACTGATCCCAGCGAAATAGAAGAATTGAGGCAGCAGTGTTTCCGGCTGCGATCGGAATTGCAGCAGCAAAAAGCTCAACTAACTGCCGATTTTCGCCGCGCTACCTTTGAACAGTTGCAAACTTTGTTAACCAACTATCCCGCCGCCCGCAAAATGGCAGAAGCCAAGCCGGATATGCCCGCCAAAAATCTCTCAGCTTTGTTTACTCCTTTAGAAAATCTCTTGTCAAGCTGGGATTTTCAAACAATCGGTTCTGCCTGGGAACAAACTTCTTACAATCCGCAGTTGCACCAGCCGGATGTTGAGGATATAACCGAAGGAGAATTAGTTTATATTCGGTTTGTCGGCTATCGCGAGGGAGAGCGAATTCTTACTCCTGCTAAAGTTAGTCGCACCCTTCCAGCGGGAATGAAAAATTAAATTTTAAATTTTAAATCAACATGACTACAGTTGCCATTGACTTCGGCACCAGCAATACGGTTGTCTGCATTCTTAACCCGGATACGCAAACACCAGAAACTTTGCGATTGGGGGAGATGTCCCGCATTTTTAAAACGAAGAATTTGAGCGGAGATATTCGAGAAATATCTGTGGTGCCGACTTTAGTCTTTGTGAAAAATGGCGGAGAGTTAGTGCTGGGAGAAAAAGTGCGATCGCAGCGTTTGGGGCAATCCCAGCCAGACCGCTTTTTCAAAGCTTTTAAACGCAATTTAGCTGCCGACTTTCAGCCGCCGCCCCGCAATATCGACGGCGACACCTACACAGCCGAATCAGTAGCAGAACAGTTTATTAAGACTATTTGGAAACAATTATATTTACAATATATACAGCCAGAAAAAGTAATTTTTACAGTACCTGTCGGAGCCTTTGAGCGATATCTAGATTGGTTTCGCGACTTAGGAGAAAGTTTGGGAGTTGCGGAAATTCAGGTAATAGATGAATCCACAGCCGCCGCCCTGGGATATGCAGTAAAACGCCCCGGCTCTCTAGTTTTAGTAGTTGATTTTGGTGGCGGAACTTTAGATTTAAGTTTAGTCCGTACTGCTCTAACCCCCTCCTTACCCCCCCTTAGCAACGCGGGGACAAATCTCGTTCCCCCCCTTACCAAGGGGGGGCTGGGGGGGGTGGGTGCCGAAGTATTGGCAAAATCCGATGCTTATGTAGGCGGCGAAGATATTGACATCTGGATTGTCGAAGATTATTTGCGGCAAATTGGTTCGTCGCGGCCAGAAGTCGGTCCAGTTGGCTGGCAAAACTTATTAGAAATAGCGGAAAAGTTAAAAATTCAACTTTCTCAAGTTAATGAGGCGAAGGAAAGCTGGTTTGATGATGAAAATTTTATGTCTTACGACTTGCAGCTAAACCGAGAAAAGCTTGAGGAAATTCTGGAATCTAGGCAGTTGTTAGAACAGTTGCGCGAAAGTTTAGATGAACTGCTGAGCATTGCAATGGGAAAAGGTATCGGCAAAGCAGATATCGAACAGGTTTTGCTGGTAGGAGGAACTTCTCTAATTCCTGCTGTATCTAATTTAGTGGTTTCGTATTTTGGGCGGCAAAAAGTCAAAGCTGACAAGCCGTTTGAAGCGGTGGCGCACGGTGCTTTAGCCTTGACACAATTAGCGAGTGTTGACGATTATTTGCGCCACAGCTATGCAATTCGCCTCTGGGAACCTTATGCTAAAGCTTATGCTTATTCGCCGATATTTAGCAAGGAAATGAAGTATCCCTGTCAAAGTTCCGAAGAGTTGACACTGCAAGTGGCAATTGAAGGGCAAAGGGAAATTCGGTTAGATATTGGGGAAGTGGCGGAGGTATCGCAAGCGGAGGTTATTTTTAACGAAAAAGGGCAAATGACGAGCAGTTTGCTCAACAAAAAAACGGATTTTCGGTCTCTGGAAAGCCACCACCAGCAGGTTTGCGTAGCGCATTTGGATCCGCCCGGGGTATTGGGAATTGACAGGATTTCGGTGAGTTTTGAGGTAGATGAGAGGCGGGTTTTGTTGGCGACGGTGCGGGATTTGGTGACTGGTAAGGTGTTGGTGGAAAAAGGGGCGATCGCCAAACTGCAATAATGGTAAAATTTTTAGATAACATTCGGATCTGGAAATTGCTACTCCACAAACTCTCGTCTGGATGGTGCGCTGACTGAAGAATATCGCTTTAAATCAAATTTATGCCGCCATGAAAAAGCAACCAAATAAATTCAGCCACCTGACGGCAATCGAAAGAATTTACCTGTCATTTCCGGCAAGATTTTTATTGGATAAAAACTTGCTGCAAGGCAAAGTCTTAGATTTTGGGTGCGGCTTCGGCAGCGATGTGAGATTGTTGCAGCAAAAAGGCTTCGATATTACGGGTTATGACCCTTATTATTTCCCGGAATTCCCCCAGGATAAATTCGACACAATCATTTGCTTTTATGTTTTGAATGTTTTGTTTCCTGAAGAGCAAGCTAATGTCCTGATGGAAGTGTCGCACCTGTTGAAACCGGGAGGGAATGCGTATTTTGCGGTGAGAAGGGATATCAAAAAAGAAGGCTTTCGAGAACATTACGTGCACAAAAAACCTACATATCAGTGCATTGTCAAACTTCCCTTTAAGCCAGTTCACCTAGATGAGTCGTGCGAAATTTACAAATACGTTCATTACAACCATCAAAGAAATTCTACTAATAACTGCATATTCTGCAATCCGTATAAAAACCTAATTTTGCTAACTGAATCAGCAACAGCTTATGCGATGTTTGATGGTTATCCCGCCAGCAAAGGTCATGTTTTAATCATCCCCAAGCGTCACGTCGCCAATTATTTTGAACTACCGTTTCGAGAGCAATCGGCTTGCTGGTTTATGGCTAATAAGGTACAAGAGATGTTAAGTAAAGAATTTCATCCGGACGGGTTTAATGTGGGAATAAATATTAATAAACAGGCGGGTCAAAGTCGCAGTCACGCGGCTATTCATGTTATCCCCCGTTACAATGGCGATGCGGCTGGGAATAAAGGCGGAATTAGGTATGTGATTCCCAAGACTGAAAAATAAAACTTAGTAAATTGTGAAAGGAATTATTTTTTACCGCAGAGGCGCAGAGAACACAGAGGAATAGAGAAGAGAGGAATTCATAATTTTTGTAAGGATTGTTATATTTGAGCAAACGGCGAGCCAAATAGAGTTAAAATGTGTTTGCAAGGTCTAAAACTACACATTAGCAGCAATTTGGTGTTCTGTTTATGTCTAAGCGCAAAAAGCAAGAATGGCTCAAGGAAACTCTAGAACTCAAAGAAGACCACAATTGGAAGTCAAAGCCTGGAACTCGAATTTTTGTAGCAGGAAGAGGTGCAGTCCGCTTTGATGTCCCGGAAGATTGGCATTTTGAACCGGATACTAATTCGTTCAGGTTTACGGATAAAAAGCCGCCGGATGATGATTGTCGTTTGGAGGTTTCGTTTAATTTGCTACCACCTAATAACTGGGCAGATTTTCCGCTGGTGCCGCTATTACAGAAGGTGGTTGAAGATGATACCCGAAATCCGATCGCTTTTGGGGAAATTATCCAATTGAAGCGGCAAACTGCCCGCATTGTTTGGACTGAATTTAAGTTTATCGACCCTCCAGAGCAGCGGGAAGCTTATTCGCGAATCTGTATTGGATTGGGATCTAATGTTCAGTGTTTGATTACTTTTGATTACTGGGTTGACGATGCTGAACGTTTGACTCCTGTCTGGGATACGGTGATGGATTCGTTAGTTCTGGGTTTGTTTATTAGCGACCCTCGAACGGGGTTCGCACGTCCAGACTAGACCGATTGTCTGGGAAACTTTCAACCACTAATTTTGCTAAGTGTTGGATTGGCAAGCCACCGGCCAGTAAATTTAGAACCTACATTAAACTTTACAACCGCTTTGCCATGAAAATATCTGGCTTGCCAATTCCGTTGGCGTCGGGCATCACTCCCACGATCGCAAAACCCATTTTTTGATAAAATTCGTAGGGATGACCGCGCAAATTTCTAATTTTGGCGATGTGTTCCCAAACGTTAGGATAAAGATTGATGCCTGAAAGAGTGGTTTGATTGTCTTCGTCGTCGGTACCCACCCACAGCACGATCCCTCCCCGGTTTTTAGCTTCTGCTGCTAAATCAGCTACGAGCGATCGACCAATTCCTTGTCCGCGAAATTCTGTTCCTACTATCAGCGGGTGCAGTTCCCAAACATTACCGTCATACTGTTTAATCCCGCCAATCCATCCCAAAACTTGATTGCTGTCGCCGACAGCAATTCGACTGATGCGATCCGGTTCCAAAGATTCTTGCACTTCTTGCAAAGCAGAATTTAGGTCGGGCCAAGCACCGGGCCAATGCTCTTTAAAACCTTCAACTATTAATTTAGCTACCTGTTGAATTTTTGGCTCGTCGCCAGCACGCAAATCTGTAATTTGTACGTTCATGAATTTACATACTAAATCAAGGATTACGGACTAATACGCTCACAAACCGGATTTTATAACCGGGGAAAGGGCAAAAACGAAATATTATTCATAGTCTTCAGGCTTTTTATGTTCCAAAGCGAAAAGTTATTATTAAAAACTTGCGATCGCCCGCTCGCCAATTCCCCGCAAAATACTAACACAAGTGCCGTACAATTATCCCACCATCCGGCATCAACCAACCTGCTAACCCCATGCTTTGCGATTACCTGGTACAAATCCTCACAGCCCGCGTCTACGATGTTGCTCAAGAAACAGCCCTAGAATGCGCCCCAAATCTATCAGCACGGCTCAACAATAAACTTTTGCTGAAGCGAGAGGATATGCAGTCGGTGTTTTCCTTCAAACTGCGGGGTGCGTACAACAAAATGGCGCAACTGTCGCCGGATTTGCTAGCACAAGGTGTCATTGCAGCTTCCGCCGGCAACCACGCCCAAGGAGTCGCCCTCGCCGCCCGCCACCTGGGAACTCGCGCGATCATAGTCATGCCCGTAACGACGCCGCAGGTGAAGGTAAATGCGGTGATAGCCCGTGGTGGAGAGGTAGTCTTGCATGGGGATGCTTACGATGATGCTTACGCTTTTGCGCGTCAATTAGAGGCGGAAAAAGGTATGACTTTTATTCACCCTTTTGATGACCCCTACGTGATTGCTGGACAGGGTACGATCGGCATGGAAATTCTGCGGCAACATCAAAAACCAATTCACGCGATTTTTGTGGCAATTGGTGGCGGTGGATTGATTTCGGGAATTTCGGCCTATGTCAAGCGGTTGCGGCCGGAAATTAAAATTATTGGCGTCGAACCGGTGGATTCCGATGCCATGAATCAATCGCTGAAAGCCGGTAAACGGGTGCGTTTGTCGCAGGTGGGTTTATTTGCTGACGGCGTTGCTGTGCGGGAAGTGGGGGAGGAAACTTTTCGCTTGTGTCAGGAGTATGTGGATGAGATTATTTTGGTGGATACGGATGATGTTTGCGCGGCGATTAAGGATGTTTTTGAAGATACGCGATCGATCTTAGAACCTGCTGGCGCTTTGGCGATCGCAGGTGCGAAAGCTTACGTCGAACGGGAACAAATCGCAGGAGAAACATTAATTGCTGTTGCTTGCGGCGCGAACATGAATTTCGATCGCCTGCGTTTTGTAGCAGAAAGAGCCGAGTTTGGCGAACGCCGCGAAGCCATTTTTGCAGTCACAATTCCCGAACAACCGGGAAGTCTCCGCAGGTTTTGCGAATGTCTGGGGAAACGCAATTTAACTGAATTTAGCTATCGAATTGCGGATGAGAAAGAGGCACATATTTTTATCGGCGTACAAATTCAAAACCGTGCCGATGCGGTGAAGATAGCCGCAAGTTTTGAAGATTGTGGCTTCAAGACTTTGGATTTAACTGATGATGAATTAACGAAATTGCACGTGCGGCATATGGTGGGCGGGCGTTCGATGCTAGCGAATCATGAATTGTTTTATCGCTTTGAATTTCCTGAACGTCCGGGTGCGTTGATGAAGTTTGTCGGTTCGATGAGCCCTAACTGGAATATCAGCGTTTTTCACTATCGAAATAACGGCGCAGATTACGGGCGAATTGTGGTGGGAATTCAAGTACCGCCCGATGAGATGCAGGAATGGCAGGCTTTTTTGGATACGCTGGGCTATCAGTATGGGGATGAGAGTCAGAATCCGGCGTATAAGCTATTTTTGAGGTAGGTATCGCCAGCAGCGATTTCTTGACGTACCATCTCAGCTCGACTATCCCACTGAGCATCTGTTGTAGCTTCCAATTCAGCTTTCCATGCTCGTTCATCTTCTAATTCGGTAAGGAGACGAGCTGCGATCGCATTCTGTTCGTCTGCTGATAAAGTTTTCAATTGGGCGCTCGCGCGATCGAGCAATTCAGTCATAATTGATAAATTACGGCAGTTTGGCTTGAGCGAGGAACAAATTGCAGAAGCGCTAGATATACCTTTAGAGCAGGTTAAACAGGTGGACTTGGAGGAGTAAAGTCTGCGCTATTTTATATCTCAATGTCACGGTTCTTGTTCCTCAAATAGGGATGGTATATCTCGGCGACCGCTAACTACACGAAGAATCTCAATGCCATCATCTAAAAGTTGGTAGAAGATGATGTAGCCATCCAAACGCAGACCTCGCAAGTTGGGACGTATTTCTATATAACTCCTGCCTAAATTAGGAAAGTTGACTAATTGTTGGCAGCGACGCGAAAAATCTTGAAAAAAGCGCTCACCTGCTTCGATGTTGTTGGTAGTGAAATAATCAGCAATTTCGTTGAGGTCTTGGCTGGCCAGAACGTTTATGAGATAGCGTTTCATTGTTGAATCTCGCGCGCTTGCCGGAAACGCTCCAAAATCCCTGCAATAAAAGTTTCGCCATCAATAGGTGGAGTATGTTCGGACATGGCAACAGCAGCATCTATCTTAACTCGTACAGAATCGATCCATTCGCTATCGGCGCGATCGTACTCATCTAACAATCGCAAAGCAACTTCCAGCACTTCTTCGGCAGAACCATATTTACCAGTTTGCAGTTTAGTTTGGATGAATATCTCTTGGGTTTTTGTCAGAGTAATGCTCATAGTATTGATTTACTCGTTTGCTTTAATTGTATCGCATCAGTCCTCGAAACCAGTGGCAAAATCTGGATTTCGCGATCGATACCAATGATAAGCTCGATCGCTCTGAGATTGGGCGATCGCATCCTCATCTTTCGACTTATCCTACAACTAGCAATTCATTAAACTTATTTTTCCTATCTGACGATATCCTCAGTCGCTTGTAAACCTCACCTTCATAGAGTTTCCAGACATATCCCAAACTGAACGATCGAAAAGCTGGAGGCGAACCAATCGCCTGCCAAATATTACCAGATTTTTCCTATGAAATACCTCGGAAAATCTCAGGATTCGGGGTACCCTACAACACAAACGAGAATCATCGTGCAAACTCATAGGCAATATTCGTGATGCGGCCGCGCCAGTAGGGCAATAGCGAGCCATCAGGCAGTTGCCACGCCACCTCACCGGAGAGCGGAATCCGCATACCGTCTCGCAATTCGTAGTCCCAGAAGCGGCCAATCCAGGGCGCAAACACCAGCCCGCCGTTAACTGTACGGGGGCGGGCCTCGGTGCGGATACTGGCGATTAGCCCTGCTTGATCAAAGCGGAAATCCAGGGAAACAGCGGTGTCGCCATCCTGTAGCGTTGCTCTGGCCGAAGAATTGTCGATCGCCTCCCAGCGAACACCCTGACTCGGCAGCAGTCTCGTCGGATACCAAGCCGCCTCCGCGAAAAAGCGCATCCGTTCCCCTTGTGCCGCTTCTGGAGTGCCGCGGATATCCGCCAGAGTCACCAGGCCCAGCAGCGCCGCATGGAGGATGCCTTCGCCAGAAATGTAGGCATCATGAACAAACGCATTGATACCGGGGCTCATGGCAATTCGCCCGTCCCAATCAAAGCCAGGGCGTTGAGTAATTACCAGTTGAGTTGAGTTGAAAGCACTCCATTTTTCTGCGGTTTCGCTCATGTTAAACGTGCCTTCGTGGGAAACCCGCGCTGTTGCAATTAGCGGTTGTCCATCCTCGAGCACCGCGCGAAAGTAGCGCTGCACGGGCTGGGGTAAATCGGCGATTTCCCGCGCATCAAAGGTGAGAGGTTTAATCGGCAAGCGTGCAGCTTCCAGATTGGATCGCAGTTCCTGGGTACCGAGATGCCAGCGGTATGCTCCAAGGGCGATCGCGCCCAGGGTAAGCGCACCTCAAACGAAGTTGCCATCTAGGTTGTAGGACTGCTACTTTGAGAGAGTTCAGGGAGTGCTGC
>NZ_JAUBQH010000152.1:0-1787 GCF_036701145.1 Microcoleus sp. Pol17C6 | reverse complement strand
TAATTGGGTCAACAGGTAAAAGATGAGTAATTTGACTCATTGACAATAGTGCTTTTAGCTTAACTTGTGAGTAATGGTCTGGCGTCTACATTTCTCTGGTTGTTAGGGGGTGTCATGGCTAGAGCTTCTGAGTGATTGGGATTTGCGAGGTTGATTGCGTTAATTTTTAGTGGCGGCGCTAATTATGTGATTCAACGGGACATGATATAATATTCTATTGGTTAATTTTTTAAGAATAACCTTGCAGGTTCATGACTTTTCGATAGTGGGCTTCTATTTCACTCACCGTTTGCGATTGACGCTTGCTAGTCCACTCGCTGCGATCGAATAATTCCCGCCTCAAAGCATCAACATCGATCGTTTGCACCTTACGTTCGGCGACAATTTGCTTGCCGTTTACCCAAACGGTGTCTACCGCATTAGTCGGGCGTCCCAATATTAGTAACCCAATCGGATCGGTGCGCGGCAGCAATGATAAACTGGTTAAATCATACAGCACAAAATCTGCTTTTTTACCGACTGTGAGCGAACCCATTTCATCGGCGAGATTCAAGCCTTTTGCTCCTCCCAGGGATGCCATTTCTACAGACTGGCGCGGTGTAATCCATTGGCGGTAATCCAAATCCGTAATATTGTGCAAAATTGAACCAATTTTAATCGCTTCCAGCAAATCTTGAGAGTCATTGCTAGCAGCGCCGTCGCAGCCAAAAGATACGTTAACTCCCGCTTGACGGTATTTCAAAATTGGTGCAATCCCGCTTCCCAAGCGCAAGTTGCTGAGGGGATTGTGTACGACTGTCGCTCCCGTTTCTGCCATAATCGCAATGTCAGAATCGTCCAGCCAAACGCAGTGCGCTAAAGAAGTTCGCGGACTCAAATAACCAATTTTTTGCAGGTGTTCGACAGCGCTACAGCCGTATTTTTCGTGAGCTAGTTGTTTTTGAGCGGGGGTTTCCAAGAGGTGGGCGTGACGGCAAAGGTTGTAGCGATCGCTCAATTCGATGCAGCCTTCAAACAAAGCATCGGAACACAGTTGAATTCCCGTCGGCGCCAACAACATATTAACACCTTTTTCGGGATTGTGAAACTGTTTTATGGCTGTTTCCATTAATTCCAAAGTTGCCTTAGTCGAGCGAATGTAAGCCGCGTGTTCGATACCGCTATCGCCCGCAGGCATTCCCGCCGTCAGGGATTCATCTTGAATTAACGGCCCGATAAAAGCGCGGATACCGATTTCTTGATAAGCGCGAACTGCTGCGGCGATTGTCTCTAATTCTTGTCCCGGAATCAAAACTAAATGATCCACGACGCTTGTACCGCCCGACAGCAATGTTTCTACCGCAGTTCCCAAGGCGCTCAAGTAAACTTGTTCGGGATCTAGAGGTGTAAAATCGTATAATTCGGCAATCCACAACTCCAGCGGCAAAGGGGGAATTATGCCCCGTTGCCACATTTCTGAAGAGTGAGTGTGCGCGTTGACAAAACCGGGCAGCAGCAGCTTATTTTTGCCGTTAATAACTGTTTGACCCCCCCTATCCTCCTTTTGGTAAGCGGGGGAATGAGAGGGGATGTTATTGGGCGCGATCGCACTTATGCAACTATCCACCACTTGCACATCTGCGGTTTCATAACCGCTATCAACCGGAATTAAAGCATTGTGAATTGTAAAGCTCATAGATTTACCCTTTCTGTAAATGGTAGTGGTTTTATGTCAATACTCCGGACAGTTTTTAAATAGGGATGCTTACGCAATAAAGCACAGAAGCGAAAAAACTGAGTGCTATCTG
>NZ_JAUBQH010000091.1:0-18019 GCF_036701145.1 Microcoleus sp. Pol17C6 | reverse complement strand
GGGTTATCAATGCCTGACTTTCCAGCCGTTGGGCTTAATGGGGAAGCACTTGGATTTTGGGATTGGGTAATTGCCAGTGGCTGCCCGATCGTAATTACTGAAGGTGAAAAGAAAGCAGCGGCCTTAATTTCTCGCGGGTATGCAGCGATCGGATTACCAGGAATTCACACGGGTTACAGAGTTACGGAACGCGGCGAAACAGTAAGGAAACCAGACGGGACAGAATACCAGCGAGTATCGGCGCGGGAACTGCACGCAACGCTCCAACCGCTTGACACAGCAGGACGTGAAATCACAATCATTTTCGATCACCGCGTCGGGGATTATTCCCAGAGTCCAGAATTTAAGGCGGCCAGCACTCTCAGCAAATTGTTCAAAAGTGCGATCGCAAAAATTGGCAAGTTGCCGGGCCCTGCTAAAGGTGTTGACGATTTCTTAGTGGCTGGTGGCGACATTGACGCGGTGATCGCTGAAGCTTGCCAAGAAACCTCAGAAGGATGGAAGCTGCAAAAATGGCTGAGACTTCGGGGATTCACTCCCGATTGCAAAATCAACTCAAAATATTTTGATGCGCCCGCGCCAAAGTCCGGCACAGTCACGGCAATAAAATCGGGACTCGGAACGGGGAAAACAGAATGGGTTAAGAATAAAGTTGCAATCGATCCGCGCGGATTGCAGATAAACCTCGGATACCGCAACAGCTTGCTTTTGCAGCAGTGCGAGAAATGGGGTAGCTATCACTGGGACGAACACAAAGGCTATCTCTTTACTCAAGACCCCGACAGCCGCTTAAGTCTCTGCGTTGACTCTCTCCTCAAGCTTCCGATTGAGATGTTTGAGTATGCCGTGCAGCACGTCCGAGGGATGACTGTCATCCTTGATGAGTCAGTGTCAGTAGTTAAACACGCCCTAACCTCTTCTACACTGTTCGGGAAGCGTCTAGAAATTCTTGAGCGACTAGAGGTAATCTGCAAGCTGGCAGATCGCATTATCCTGAGTGACGGCAACCAGTCCGACATCGTTGTGGATTACATCTCTACGATTTCGGGCAAACCTTCAGAAAAAATTGAGAATGTCTTCACAGGCGATACCCCCCCCATATTTTTTGTGAACGTGGGGAAGAAAGCTAAGAAGTGGCTGAGCGCTGAAATCCTCAAAAGTCCTTGCCCTGCCGTTGCCACAGACTCGCTGCGGGATGCTGAGGCTTTGGCTTTAAGGCTGAGAGAATCGCACGGCCCAGGGCTTCTGCTGACCTCCAAAACCGTAACAGAGGCCTGGGCGAAAGAATTTCTCAAAGATCCAGATGCTTACATCCGCAAATACAAACCAGCGTGGATAATCTTTAGCCCAACGGCTGAAAGCGGTATAGACATTAGCATCCGAGATTATTTCTCTGATGTTTTTTGCTGGTTTGTTGGGGTAATCGCAGTTGACGAAGCCGTACAAATTAGCCGTCGAGTTCGCCACCCTGAAAGAATCATCGTTCTTTGTCCTGAACGCGGGCTGAAAAGTCGCAGCAGTGCGGGAATCTTTGAAGCTGACATTATCAAAGCTCTTGCAGAGTTCGGGGACACAGAGGCTCGCTTGCTTGTAGATGATGAATCACAGTTGCAAAAAATCAGGGAAGATTTAGCGGCTCAAATTGTTACCCCACACACAATTCTGTGGGCAAAGCTCCAAGCCAAGGCAGAGCAAGAACGCGCGAACTTGCGGGAATATCTGCTTAAAGCTTTCGAGCTTGGCGGTTACTCGGTGCAGCAAGTCCTGGCTTCTGAGTGTGATGATGAAGGACACGCTCTGGCAAAGGAAGAGTGTAAAGACAGGGAAGCTCAGGAGATTTTCAACGCCCCCGACATTGACCTAGCTGAGGCTTTGGAAATTAAGCGGAACTATAGCGCTGCATGGCCGGAACGGTGCCAGAGCATTAAAGCTTTGCTGAAAGCACGGCTACCAGGAATCGAACACTCTGAGCTGTGGAGCCCGGAGTTTGTGCGTCGGGTAAGGTTTGACGAGCGATCGCTTTTATCCCAACTTGATGCTGCTTGGCAATTTGAAAACCCAGAGGATGCCGAATATTTACAGCGCTCTAGATTGTTGGCTGGCAAGCGCGAGTTTGTGGGCGACTTCTCCAATCGCTACCTAAAAATTCGAGCACTTCAAGCCCTGGGTCTGGAGAAATTCTTGGATTCCGGCAAGGACTGGAGCGGGGATGATTTTGAAGTTATCCAGATTTACGAGCGCTGCAAAAAGAAAGCGATCGCCAACCTTTTCGGCCACCCTGGCAAGATGAAGCCGATGCAGTGGTTGAATCATTTGCTGAGCTTAATCGGCTACAAGCTTATTGGCCGCAGAACGAAACGGAACGGCGTGCTGAACCGAGAATATTCGTTCATTGATGAGCTGAGCACTCCTAAAAATTGGGATGAACTGGCCGCTTTTACAGCCAAAAAACAAGCAAAAAAAATTGCTGAACTAAAAGAAGCTGAACTTCTTGCAGCGCAAGCACTTGAGGTGGTTCCACCTCCCCCTGTTTTTGATAAAAATTTAGGGTCAGATGGAACCATCCCCGACATTCATGCAGAGACTCCAACCGCAGAACCTCCGATCGCAAACTTGACGGGATGGGTGCAGCGCTGGGGTAAATGGGTAGAAGCTCGTGTGATTGGCTGGTGTGACGCGGGTACTCAATATTTGGTGCAATATTTGGAAGTTAGCGGCGATATCGGGGAGATGTTTGTTTTCCCTGATAAGTTTCACCCTGCTTAAGATTCCGGTTGTGAATCAGGTTAGCTACATTTCCTGACGTAACTCCAATGGTTCCACGTCCTAGGCGGGAAAATAGGCTTATCCCCGCCTAGAACAAGGTTTTGGAGTGGGTGATCACCCTTTTGCCGTCTAAACTTCTAGCGGGATTTTTGCCAGGGGCCGCAAGATTTCTGCCGAAGTTACAGGATATGATTCGGCCCTTGCAAAAATAGCCGCCACCCCGCCCGGAAGGGCATTCTTTAGTTTGGTAAAATACCGTGTGTCACGCGCTTGACACTACTCGGCTTTATTTGCTAGAGTAAATGAAACGCATGACACAAGGGATTCATCTATTATGCCAAACCCTAAAGGACACGAAGAGTCAATCAAAGATTCCCGCTTTAAAGCTGCTTGGCAGAACGGTCCGACTCGCACCATTCGAGTTCCGATCGCCCTGGCTGACGCAACTTTAGAATATGCCCGACAACTTGACCAAAGAGGTGAACCGCATGACACAGCTAAAAAACGTGATACCAAAACTGACGCTATCTCTACTGAACCGCTTGACACACGGAAAAAAAGTAACGTTAAAACAGACACTAATTCTGTCGAACCGCGTGACACAATGCCTCAATCGGGTTGTTGTATTTCCTCACCTGCGGTAAAAGCCGATGATGCGAGGATAGCGAAACAGCCCCATGAGCGGCTTTTCGGTATGTGGAAACGGTGCAAATTGGATGTGGCATCACTTAGGCAAGAATTAGCAGAAGCCCATACCTATCAAGAGCAAATTGAGGCGCAACTCTCCGAGTTAAAGCAAAACTCTGCCCCGGTCGCCCAACTTTCCGAGAAATTAACTTTCGACGCGGCTACAATTCTCAGTAAGCTCCGAGCCAAGCGCAAGAAATCAAAAGCTGATTTGGCAGACTTGGAAGCTATTCTAGAAATTTTAGGAAGCTGAGGCGACAAAACTTTACAGCCATCGCTTGACAAGGTGGCTGTAAACCTGCGATCGTAAGTTTAAGGAAGATTTGATATGCGCGGTCAATTAGGTATCTCACTACCCAACTGACTACGACTTCCCCAACAGTTCACGTACAACGGTTGGAGCCTAACTATAATGCCATATTCAGCCGATCGCTTTTCTGGGCGATCGCAACTCTTAACGGAGCTAGTGGGGTTTTGCCATGACTAAGCCCCTGGTCAGCTACCGACGCATTGACCGCTTGAAAGCGATCGCATTTGAGCGTGGTTTTACCAATGAAGATGCAAAGCAGTTCGGAAAACTCAGCAAAACTGCCACATGGGAAGCGCTGCTAGAACTGTACCTCGTTGACGGTGAATCGCTTGACACAATGCTAGACAACACACTAGACAGTGTAGACAGTTTTGTAGACAGTGTAGACACTTTGGATTGGGCTAACGATGGTTCGTTCCCCGTGTGTTTTCCCCGGCATAATTCCACCTTTTTTGATTGGGTTGATTTAGGTCAACTTGTCGCACTCGCACTCGCATCGGCGGGGGTCTTTTTGCTGGCTATGAGTTTATGGCGACAAATCAATCCTCTGAATTTATTTCCTCCAATCAAAGTCAACATTCAAATCGGAGCAACAAAATAATGGGAACAATGACTCGACTTTTTGGTGGCGAAAGTAGTGACGCTATCAGCAGCAAGTCTGACAAGCTGACCGCTCCCACAGATGCAAGCGTAATCACGCCACTAAATCCTGGCAACTTTACCAGCATCCGTACTTCACCCGTAGTAGATGCTCCGCGATACTTCACAGAGGAAGAAGCGGCCGCAATGAAGAAACTTGCGAAGGAAAAAACTGAGAACGCTCGCCATGCAAAAAAAGCCTACAAATCTTTAGGTCAGATTGAGGAAGCGGATGCAAAAGTACATAAAGCCCATCGAGGGTACGAGAAAGTAGTTGCTACTGGTGAATTCACCAAGAAAAAAGCTGATGTGGGCTTGGCTAAACACTTGCACGGCTTGCGTCCTGGTTATGCTCGTTTAGGTGTAGGTCTAGAAAATTCAGAAAACCGTGCTGCTGAACGGATTGAAGCTATCAAAGCGAAACTGCTTGGAGGTACGGAACAATGATAAAAGCGATCGCCCTGGGCAACTTTTTTCTGCTTACGGCGATTGCTTCCAGCTTCCTCTGCTGGCTGGCATCGCTGCATTTCTCACTCCTGCATTTTGTACAAGCATTATTCGCTCTCAAATTAATAGTCAGTGTCAGCGCTTGGATTTTAGATGATGCTCTCGTAGCATTGTTAAAAATCAATCTGATTCAATTACGCTTTCGGCTGATTGCAAGCACGATCGGAGCTTTGGTTGGTGTGGGGGTGATGCTATGTCGCTCCTAAAAGTTTCGGTGCTGTCGATTTCTGGGCTTACCCTCTGGCTGGCTCCTCCTTTCGTCTTTTCCCGCAAAATACCTCTGCACAATTTCATGCAAGGCATCGCCCTGGTGTCTGGTTTCGGTTGTTGTTTTGAAGCGCGCCGATGTGCTCTTAAGGTCGCTAAGGATGAGGAATTTGAGGCAATGAAAGAGCGAGCTATCAACGCCGATGTCGCAGATGAACTCGCTGTTTCCGCTTATGTGTCCGAACAAGAACGTAGAACTGAGGCAGAACTTTTACTCGCTACCGACGCTAACCGAGAACTCTTAGAACGCGCTCTAGCACTGAGTTCCGAGAATGAAGAGCAGGCAGAACGAAAGCTAGCTGAGAACGCCGACAACGAACTCCGAGAACGCATTCTTCAACTCCAAGCTCGCGGATACGGCAAGGCGAAAATCATTCTCGAAATTTGGGGAGCTTCAAAAGGTGGCTCAGAAAAATATAAAACTGCTGAGTCTGAATATAAACGCTTAATGGAGGAAGAAGAAAAATAAGAACGTGGGCCGGGGGGAGCAGCCGGGCTATGGCCCGCCCCCCCGGCCACGTCGCTTGCTTGCAACCGGGTTAGGTGATACCCGGTACATAACCTAAAGAAAAATATATATCTTAAGATAGAGAAAACCTATATCTCTAGATAGATGTAGACATTTTTGACTCGTCAACCTTAATCAATATTTTCCTTGGTTATATGATTAAATCAGTTAAACAACTTGGACGTGGTGGGAAGCGGATGGGGGCTGGGCGTCCTTCCCAATGGTCTACGCGCAATTTTAAGACCATTAGAGTGCCAGTTTCTTTAGCTCCTCAACTCATGGAAATTGCCCGCTATCTTGATGGACAGCAATACTTTCGGGCATTTCATTCTTTTGAAGATGAGGATTCCTCTGATTTCGATGGGGCTAAAGCTTCAGAATTCTCCTATTTGCACTATTGCGCGGAAAAGTTGGGGCTTGAAAAGAAGCAATTGCAGTACGAAGTTGAGAGCTTGAAAGCCCAATTAAAATCTCTCAAAAAACAAAGATTCAAGGTGCTTTAACGCTATATGCTAAAAACATGGATTTAACACCCCACTTTAAAACAATTGCTATCAAATACAGCTACTCCCTGGCTCTGGCTCATCCATACTGGGATACAAATTCGTGCTTGTTAAAAATCGACATAGAAGGGTTAAAAAGGGATGTGGGTTTTTTGCGCGCGATAATCCGGCAAGTGGGTTGCGACCTCAAAAATGAGGTCAAGTTGATGTTGCGGGTTCTGCTTTCAAGGAACCACGACAACCCCACTGATTTTAAGAGGTGGACAGAACAAATTACTCCTGAGTTTGACCCTGACCTCTACACAGGTAAAGTTAAAGCGACCCGCGACCCGCCCAAAATTAAAATCTTTGTTCCTATCCCCAAGATTGAATCGAATGGTTGCGCTCGCAGCGATTCACTCCTGCTCGCTTATTTTTAGCGGGCGGTTTTACTCTGTGTTAAAAGTTTTTAAACTACAAACACCAAAAAACCGCTGAAACAATTGGAACCTGTACCCAGCGGATTTTGGTACTTCACTCGCTTTAAGGACGAGCTAATGACTTATGATTATATCTTACCCTTCTATTGGGGGTAAATCAATAGATTTAAGCTTTCACGATTGCGTGGTCAAGTCTGGTATTGACCCCGGAGTCTATCGCTTGAACTTTGAACCTGTCAGCGGTAGAGCCATCTACGACCTGCTTTATCGCGACACAGACCCCATAACTAACAGCAGCAGTGGCAGCGCTCAAGCCAAAAGAAATTATGCTAAGTGCGAGGGTGCAAGTGGCTTAATAGTTAACGGCCGCTTCCGGCAATTAGCTGGGGAACCGATCGCATTTGACAAGAAAGGACGCCCCCGCAGATATTACCAGCCACAAGGCAAGCCCCTAGAAGTTTTTTGCCCGCTTGTGACTGTTGAGGTGTGGCGCTTGGTTGCTGCTAAAGCTGGGTTATCAATGCCTGACTTTCCAGCCGTTGGGCTTAATGGGGAAGCACTTGGATTTTGGGATTGGGTAATTGCCAGCGGTTGCCCGATCGTAATCACTGAAGGTGAAAAGAAAGCAGCGACCTTAATTTCTCGCGGGTATGCAGCGGTCGGATTACCAGGAATTCACACAGGTTACAGAGTTACAGAACGCGGCGAAACAGTAAGAAAACCAGACGGGACAGAATACCAGCGAGCATCGGCGCGGGTACTGCACACAGCCCTCGAACCGCTTGACACAGCAGGACGTGAAATCACAATCGTCTTTGACCATCGCGCCGGGGATTATTCCCAGAGTCAAGAGTTTAAGGCGGCCAGCACCCTAGCAAAATTGTTCAAAAGTGCGATCGCAAAAATCGCAACTCTGCCCGGCCCTGCCAAAGGGGTAGATGATTTCTGCGTAGCTGGTGGCGATATTGATGCTGTGTTGTCTGCCGCCGAACTGTTCTCTAAATTGCAAGATGAACGTTTGTGGCGGATGCACCGTGGGTTCTCTCCCGATGTCCTCACCAATTCGCGATACTTTGACACCGAGGCTCCCAGAAGCGGAAAAATCACAGCTATCAAGAGCGGTCTTGGCACTGGCAAAACTGAGTATCTCAAGAACAAGGTAGCGGCAGACAGGACGGGCGTTCAAATTAACCTCACTTACCGCAACAGCTTGGGCTTGCAGCTTGCCGAAAAGCTAAACAGTTACCACCTTGATGCTCACGGTGGCTACAAAATGTTTGCGAACCCTGACGCTCGCTTGACTCTGTGCGTAGATTCGCTTCTTAAAATCCCCCTAGAACGGCTTGAAGGCTGCACCCTGATAATTGACGAGTCTGCAAGTGTTATCAAACACCTTTTAACCAGCAGAACGCTTTTTGACAAACGGCTTGACGTTCTAGAACGCTTTGAGCTTGCTTGCCAAAAGGCAGATCGCATTGTCCTCACAGATGGACATCAAGCCGACTGGGTTGTCAGCTACATTTCCCGGCTCTCTGGCAAGGTAGCAGACAAAATTGAGAACTCATTCAAGGGCGACACACCGCCAGTATTTTTTGTCACCCCTGAAGCTGGTCAATCTTTGAAGAAATTCGATGAATGGTACACCCAGCAAATTCTTACTGCTGCCTGTCCCGCCATAGCCACTGACTCCGTTGAAAAAGCTGAGGCAATGGCAGAGCTTCTACAGGTTTCGCATGGTGAAGGAATCCTTCTCACCGCAAAAACTGTAACCGAGGCGTGGGCTAAAGAATTTCTGGCTGACCCTGACGCCTATATCAGGGAACATCGACCCGCGTGGCTGATTTATTCTCCTACGGCAGAATCTGGTGTAGATATTTCCATCCTGCACAAATTTTCCGATGTGTTCTGCTGGTTTGTGGGAACGATCGGTGTAGACGAGTGCCTACAAATGAGCCGCCGTGTCCGTCATCCTGAACGCATCACTGTTTTTGCTGCCGAGCGCGGTTTGGGTTCATCCAAAGACGGTGACGCAACCTACTACAAACAAATCAGTGCAGCCATTGAAGAGCGAGTAACTGCTGAAGCCCTAACTCTGACCGATGAAGTGCTGAGCGCAGTCACAAGAGAAGCGATCGCCCAACAAGCACAATCACCCCATCACGAGACTTACTGCAAAATCAAGGCTAAAGAAAACTTTGAGCGGCGTGATTTGCGGGGGTATTTGTTCAAAGCTTTTGAAGCTGGGGGTTATGCTCCGCAATGGGTACAAGCTGGCAGCTCCGAGTCAAACGAGCATTTGGAAGCCAAACAAGAATGTCGCGACAAAGCGGCCAAACAGATATTCGACGCTGATGATATCGATTTAAATAAAGCCCTCGAAATAGAACGCAGTTACTCCGCGTCCTGGGCAGAACGCTGTCAAGCCATCAAAGCTCGACTCAAGGCTCGATTACCAGGAATAGAACGCTTGGCTCTATGGACATGGGAGTTTGTTCGCCTGGTTCGTTTTGAAGACCGCACTTTATTAAATAAGCTCGAAGCTTCCTGGCTCTTTAAAAACCAGGAGGATGCCGAATATCTACAGCGTCGCAAGTGGAATCAACAGCTCCGAACTTTCCTGCCCGACATTTCCGATCGCTGGCTGAAGCTGCGACTCTTAAAAAATCTAGGGATTGAACAATTCCTAAATTCTGATAGCTCCTGGACTGCTGACTCTCCAGAAGTTCGAGATTTTATCAAGCGCTGCAAGAAAAAAGCTGTGGCTAACGTGCTGGGCTATCCCGACAAGAAAGCTCCCATGCGCTACATTAATCGCTTGCTTGCTAGTATCGGTGTCAAACTGGTCGCCCAACAAATTCGAGAGGGTTTTGAGCGCGTCTGGTCTTATCGATATCAGCCAGAAGCCACCACCAAACTTACCTCAAAGGGTGCTCAGCGGGTTTGCTCCCTCCCTGAAAATTGGGATGTTTTGGCTGAGCTTACAGCCGTTCGCCTCTCTAAAAAAGTGGAAGATTTAAAACAGGCTGGATTGCTTGAACAGCAAGGCTTTGAGGTTGTCACAGATGAAGCTATAAATAAACAAATACAGCAGTCATCTGTGACAGTGGAACCTTTGCCAGAGCAGGCAGAACCGCAGACAGAACCAATTGGCAGAACGGCATGGGTGCAACGCTGGGGACAGTGGGTGCGAGGCTCATTCTTGGCCGCCACAGATGGCGCTCAATATAGAATTCTTGTTGAGCAAGTAGGGGGATGGAGCGAGGTGTTGGCTTGGCCTCATCAAATCCGCTGGGAAACCACTTAACACATACTAGACACTAAGGAGAATCATGGGCAGAAACGCAAAACGCAAAAAAGAAAAAAAGTTTCAACTACCTAGTTTTGGGATAAGACCTGTGGGTGATTATGTCTGCCATAAAGAAGTTGAGCTTGCTGAGGGATGGATTGTGTGCATTGACGTGGTAAAAAGCCATAGGAGCGGGAGATGGTTAGTATGTTTAGACCCAAATCCTTCTGATGAATATAGCAGCCCCGTCACTTTAACGGTTTGGGATAGCTTAGAGCGCGCTATGTGCGGAGGCAATGAAGTTGTTAAGCTAGTTAAAAATTACACGCTTGCTCAGCTTAAAAATACAACTGTTTTTCAAGAATTTCTCAGAAAATTAAGCCAGGATGATGACCAAATAATTGCCGTCTGTCGTAAAGGGAAAATACATACTGATGAAGAAATCACAAGAAGTGCAATGAAAATGGCTAATCATCGTCTTATTGAAGAAGGTAGTCAAGTCCGCTTCAGAGTCGATGGAGAAACGGTTCTCTAATTGTATGCAGTTACCCAACATATATATGTAACCAGAGAGTTGAGAAATTGTCGCTACGCCAGCCGTAGGTCAGGATAATCACATATTTTGATGAAGCTGTAGCAGTCCTAAGCGTTAGCTCAGGATATGGTGCTATAACCCAATGGCTTATTCCCTAGGACTTTGAGGCACGGTGGATAATTAAATCAATGTCCCCTCTACCCCTGACTTGCATTTAATTTGACTTTTTTATGATATTTGCCTTGTAAAGCTTGTAGTATCGTTCCAAAAATTGTCCGGAGTATTGAGGAAAGATTCCGTCTAATAACAAGTTAGAGTTTTTGTAAATAAGGAAAAAGAGTGATGGCAACTCGGCTCGCAAAAATCAATGCAAACGGAAAAGTTCACGATGATGATTCTATTGACTTGTTTGGTGGTGATGAAGAGGAAGACTATTCTTTTTCCAAGAATGTCACTCTTGAGCAAGGCGGATTTTCAAAGTCCTACGAGGATTCAAAGACAGTCGATGGAGAAGTACGCCTTACTATTAAATTAGATATGCAGGCTGATGCTGCTGGAATTATTACTGCATCTGGAGTAATTGAACTCTGGGAAGGTCCCGATTGGAATATGGGAGGTTCAAAGGGAATTGATGCAACGAATATTATGCCAGGTGAAATGAAATCTGTTTACGATGGACGTGTAGATGATAAGGAGGGCGACTGGGCTACTGTGAAGCTAGAAATTCAGAATGCTAACGGTGGATAGTATCAGCCATTCTGAAGTACGCTTACTCACAAGCTGCGGTGCTCAGAAATCCACAGTGAATTCTTCCACCGCAGCTTATCGAAAGTAAGAGATGTACTGTGAAGCGCCCTCTAACAACCGCAACGCACCGGAACTTGAGGGTACACTAGATTGGTAGGTAATTAACGGTTATAGATAGTGGTTACAGATGCTTTGGGTAACTTTAAGCCCTGGGTCAGCATAAGTCCATACCTTAATGGAGCTGGAGCAGTTGGGGGTGTTAGGTATTTATAAAGCCAGTTATGCAGAGCATTGTCAATAACGCAGACGCTTGTTGACAATGCGTCAAGCTGGAGCCTAGCCGCAGTAGTTTCAAGCTGTAGGCGGGGAATTACTGATATCCCCGCCTAGAACAAAGTTTTGCAGTGAATGGGAAAATCACCCTTTCCCTTCTAAACCTTTAGCGGGATTTTTTCGACGGTCTGTTAAGTCTCTGCTGAAGCGAAAAAATTTAGAAGACCGTCGGAAAAATAGCCGCCTGCCCGTCCGGCTGAGGACATTAAAAGCTATGTGTCACGCGCTTGGAACTATTCGATAACTTTAGCGATTCTAGGCTCTGGCTCAGGATATGCTTTTATCCTGACTTAATGAAGCTGTAGCGATTTCAACCCCTAGGCTAGAAAATATAACAAAGCTGGCAAAGTACCAGAAAAGCAACACACATTAAACCAACAAAATCACCTATGACAACTGGCAAGCTTGAACTCATCATCAAAATTAACGAACTCCCTACCAACGTAGAAACGAATAAAGACAACTGGAAAACCTTTGAGCTTGACTGTGACGGTCGGGTAGTGTCGGTTAGTGTTAAGCCAAAAATATGGAAGAAGCTTGAGGATGCTGCTGCCAACTATCCCATGTGGGTTGCTGCGATCGGTGGCAAGATGGGTGAATCAACCCCTAACGGCTTTGTGCTATCAGACCCAAGTATCCAAGTCTTTGAGAAAAAACCAAAGGAACCTAAACCTGAAGCAGAATAGTGAGAGGTTCGATCGACAATGGCCGGAGTGGGGCGGGCCGCAAGTCGATCGCCAATTAATACATTTAATACAGCCGCGAATCACCCCATTTCAGCAATCAGTGTATTTAATGGCAAAACTGAAATTTTTGATAAGCAAAGCTTTCAGCCTACTTTGCCCCTGGTAACAGCTTCGCTATATCTACCCCAACTTTGAAAAAGGGGGGGAGCGAGATCCCGATAGAAAAAATAAACTCTGAGTACCCATTACACAGACTCCAAATTGAGGTTACGAGAACTGGAAGGTGGGTCTGTTGGCTGAGTTGATATTGGTGCTGACATTGGCCGCCGTAAACGAAGTGTTAGCTAGGGTGATCAACAGCGCGCCTGTGCCAAAACCGGTATCACCAGCAATGCCATTGCCCAATCGCAATAAAGTGTTCGCGCCAGATTGCACCACATCGATCGCTGAAATTCCACTGAAGGATAGAATGTCTCCGCTAGCTCCGAGGGTGAAACCATTAACGCGATCAGAACCATTACCACTGCCGTAGTAAATGGTATCTCTCCCACCACCGCCTGTGAGGGTGTCATTTCCCGCATCACCAACCAGATAGTCATCACCGCTCAAGCCAGACAATAAGTCGTCGCCCGCCCTCGCATCCAGCGTTTCTCTGCCGTCTCCGCCAAGGAGAGTATCGTTATAGCTAGAACCTGTCGCTACTTCGATGCCTGAGAGCGAGTCTATGCCGCCCTGCCCGTCGGAAGCCCGACCTAACCCAGACCCGTCGCCGACTGCCCCTAACTGGAGATTGACAGCCGTTCCTGCATCGCTGTACGATACTTTGTCGATGTCATCCCCGCCATTGAGCAAGTCATTGCCAGCCGTGCCCCAGAGATAGTCATTGCCAGCCCCGCCCCAGAGAGTGTCATTGCCGTCGAAGCCCAAGAGCCAGTCACTGCCATCCTCGCCATAAATCAAGTCATTGCCACCCTCGCCAGCAAGCCAGTCATTGCCAACCCTGCCCCAGAGAGTGTCATTACCATCCGCGCCAAAGAGCTCGTCATCGCCATACCCGCCATCAAGTGAGTCATCGCCATATCCGCCATTAAGTGAGTCATTGCCATCTTGACCATAGAACAGATTATTGCCGCCCGTACCCTCTATGGTGTCATTGCCAGCCAGGCCATAGATGGTATCCTTGCCAGCCATGCCATAGATGAAGTCATTGTCCGAAGTGCCATATATTGTTGCCATTTGTTTAATTCCAGATTGAGATTAAGAAACTGAAACCGCCAAAAAGGTAAAAATTTACAGTGTAAATTTTTCAAAGGAACTTACTAAAAAATCCACCCAAAAAAACAACAAGCCTCCTATCTTAGGCAGCCAGGAAACTCAAAAGATATAGCTAGACTTCGGTGAGCCAGCTTGACTTTTTTGCTGAAGTTTTACGTTCTTGTTCAGTAATTTCACTGTAGCGGTATGTTATCTCTAAGTCGAATACTAAGGATCAGGTCGTGTTAAATCTTCATGTAAACCTTAAAAACTAAATTATTAAAATAACTTATGATTGGCAGCCTGATCGCCTAAAAAATAGTGTGAATTCAGGATCAAAACCTTGACCCCAGACACCTAACACTAAACTTTGCTAATGTGAGTTTTATATTTTATATTAAAAACTTATGGAACAGACGCTAAATCAGCAAAAACTATTATATAAAATAATTAACTTACTCAAATAGCTGAGAAGCTTAGCTTTACACAATGTTTATAAGCTTACTTAACTAAATAAGCAATTTGCTCTCAAAATAGCTAAAGCAATGTTTTAGGATATCTTGATGAAGCAATGGTTACAGGGGTTAGACGGGAAAAATTGCGTATCCCCGCCTAGAACAAGGTTTTGGAATGAGTGGGAAATTACCCTATCCTCGCCTAAAGCTTCCAGCGGGATTTTTACGACTGGCCGCCGTTGTCTTCTTCGTAGTCACAATTAAAAAATCGGCCATCGGAAAAATAGCCGCCTGCCCGTCCGGCTGAGGACACAAAAAAATCGTGTGTCAAGCGCTTGAAACTACTGGGTGTTCTTGCTAGACTAAATGAAACGCTTGACACAAGGGATTCATTTGTTATGCCTAACCCTAAAGGACACGAAGATTCAATCAAAGATTCCCGCTTTAAAGCTGCTTGGCAGAGCGGCCCAACTCGCACCATTCGAGTTCCGATCGCCCTAGCTGACGCTACTCTAGATTATGCCCGACAACTGGACAAAAAACAGTCTCAATCGCGTGACACAGCAGATAGTCGTAGTGGTTCCGAAGTAGAGACGAAACAGCCTCAATCGCGTGACACAGCAGATAGTCGTAGTGGTTCCAAAGTAGAAAACAAACAGTCTCAATCGCGTGACACAGGTGGTTCAATTGATGAAGTGAAGCGATTAAAGGGTGAATGTAAGCGACTTCAAAATTTAGTGAGTGACATGAGGATTGAGCTGTACCAGACCCGACGCGCTGAAATTGAGCTACCAGAGGCTGCTGACGTGTTAAACAGGCTCAAAGCCAAGCGTAAGAAATCAGCAGCAACACTGGCAGACATTGAGACAATTTTGGAGATGATTGAAGGGTAAACCCCAAAAGGGAATTAGGAATCACGCCCCCTAAAAAGGGGCTTTACTCGCACAAAACTTTACAATTGCAGGGTTGTATTTTCTCGAAGAAGCTGCGATCGTAAGTAATTAAGGAAGATTGATGCGCGACTGAGCGGTGCTAGTAACACCGAACAAGTCACGACTTCCCCAAACGTACACCTAATACGCTTGGAGCCTAACTATAATGCCATATTCAGCCGATTGCCTTGATTGGCGATCGCAACTCTTAACGGAGTTGGCGGGGTTTTGCCATGACTAAACCCATTGCCAGCTACCGACGGATTGACCGATTAAAAGCGATCGCATTTGAGCGCGGTTTCACCAATGAAGATGCAAAGCAGTTCGGGAAGCTTTCTAAAACTGCTACTTGGGAAACACTGCTTGACCTCTACCTTGTTGAGGGTGAATCGCTTGACACAATGCTAGGTGTACAGCTAGACAACACGCTAGACATTGTAGACACGACTGTAGACAGTGTAGACACCCTTGATTGGACTAATGATGGTTCGTCCCCGGTGTGTAGTTTTAGTCGCCAAAATTCCACTAACTTTCTAGACTGGGTTGATTTCGGGCAACTTATCGCGCTCGTACTCGCATCGGCGGGAGTGTTTGTGCTGGCGATGTCCCTGTGGCGACAAATCAACCCTTTAAATCTTTTCCCTCCAGTCCGCGTAAACATTCAAATCGGAGCGAAATAATGGGAACCATGACTCGACTATTTGGCGGCGATAGCTCAGAAGCTATTAGCAGCAAGAGCGAGGTGCTCAGCAAAGCAACGGATGCAAACGTAATAACACCACTAAATCCTGGTAAATTCAGCAGTATCCGCTCTATTCCTGTACTTGATGCCCCCCGCTACTTCACTAAAGAGGAAGCTGACGCCCTGAAGGCTGAATCCAAACAGAAAACTGAGGATGCCCGACATACGAAAAAAGCCTACAAAGCGATGTCTGCCGTTGAGATGGCCGATGCTAAAGTTCACAAGGCGCATCGAGGGTATGAGGTTGCAGTTGCCACCAACGAATTGACCAAGAAGCAAGCTGATTTCAAACTGGCTAAAAAATTGCACGGGTTGCGACCAGGATATGCTCGACTAGGGGTAGGACTTGAAAAAGCTGAGAGCAAGGCTACAGAACGGATTGAAGCTATCAAGGCTAAACTTCTGGGAGGTTCGGCAGAATGAT
This sequence comes from Microcoleus sp. Pol17C6, assembly GCF_036701145.1. NCBI lineage: Bacteria > Bacillati > Cyanobacteriota > Cyanophyceae > Oscillatoriales > Microcoleaceae > Microcoleus > Microcoleus sp. Pol17C6. The sequence continues at coordinate 2,019 of NZ_JAUBQH010000091.1, read as the reverse complement.
AAAAGCGATCGCACTCACTAACAACTTTGTGTTGACTGCGATTGCCTCCAGCTTCCTATGTTGGTTGGCATCGCTGCATCTCTCGCTTCTGTATTTTGTGCAAGCACTCTTTGCGCTCAAGCTTATCATCAGCGCTACTGCGTGGGTAGTTGACGACGCTCTTGTAAGGTTGCTGAAAATCGACTTAATGGAATTGCGGTTCCGGCTGATAGTAAGTACAATTGCTGCCTTAGTCGGTGTGGGGGTGATGCTATGTCGCTTCTGAAAGTTTCAGTTCTGTCTGTTTCGGGCGTTTGCTTGTGGCTGGCTCCTCCGTTCGTTTTCTCGCGCAGAATCCCTCTGCACAATTTCATGCAAGGCATCGCCCTGGTGTCTGGTTTTGCCTGCTGCTTTGAAGCCCGTCGCTCTGCTCTGAAATTGGCAAAGATTGAGGAATTCGAGGCATTAAAACAGGCGGCCATTGATAGCGATGTAGTCCACGAAATCAGTACCTCGGTCTATGTTAGTGAGGAAACCAGGAAGAAGGAAGCTGAGGCAATTTTGGCAGCTTCCGATGAGGAAGTGGAAGCTAAGCGGGAAGCCCTGGAAGCTATATATACTAACGACTTACAGGCGGAAACTTCCGCTACCGTTTCCGAAAATGACGCTAGTGATTTAGAGCTGTGGTGGAAAGTGGAAGCTGCACAAATCCAAGGTAAAACCGCAACCTGGATTATTGAGAATATTCTCAACAAGAAGGGACGCAAATTTTCTGAGGGCAAAAAGCAGCTTGAGGAATTAATTAAAAAATTTGGCGAAAAAGGAGGATAATAGAACGTGGGCCGGGGGGGGACAGCTCGCGTGGCCGCCCCCTCCCCGGCCGCGATATTTTTGCTTGCTCGCTTCAAACTTAACTGTCCAACTCAACCGGGTTGAGTGATACCCGGTATAACAACAAAAATAAACATCTATGTGGTATAGTTTCTAGCCTTCTACGGAAAATAAGCGCAAAGCTCCTCTGATGTTGGAAAATGAAAGATTTAGCTTCTTGTGTAGAAATTGTCCAACACGTTGTTGAACCCAGAGTTTGGTCGCCGAATGAATGGCCCCTAACACTTTTCGAGGTGCCAGTTGACATGAGCATACCTCTGGGCAAAAAGTGTTCCAAAAAACATTTGAAATTTTGGCGTGTAGTCAGCAATGCAATTACATACTTCATCAGAGGAGAAATCAGAGAGATGTTGTGGGCTTGGCTTGGAACCCGCTTTTTTGAGCTGTTAGCCGTAGTCGAGCTTTTCTCCTGGGTCATAGACACGATTAAGACCGCTGTTGATGTTGTTGAATACAGCGCAATCGAAGCCAGCCGCGACCCGCCATCAATCTTTATTCCTCTTCCCAAGATTGAATCGACTAATGGTTGCGCTCGCAGTGACTTACCTATCCGCTCGCTTATTTTCTAGCGAGGTGGTTCCACTCGTGTTTTAATTTTTCTAAACCTTTATGTAAACCAAAAACCGCTGGCTCAATTGGAACCTGAACAGCGGCTTTTGGGAGTCAAACTCGCGTTACGGCGAGATCACAATTTATGACCTCATTATACCCTATTGAGGGTATAGATTTAAGCTTCCATGACTGCGTAGTCAAGTCGGGCATCAACCCTAAAATCTATACTCTAAACTTTGAACCCGTCAGCGGTAGAGCCATCTACGACCTGCTTTATCGCGACACTGACTCTACAACCAACAGCAGCAGTGGCAGCGCTCAAGCCAAAAGGAATTATGCCAAGTGTGAGGGTGCGAGTGGCTTCATAGTCAATGGCCGCTTCCGGCAACTGACTGGGGAACCGATCGCAATTGACAAGAAAGGTCGCGCCCGCAGATACTACCAGCCACAAGGCAAGCCCCTAGAAGTTTTTTGCCCGCTCGTGACTGTTGAGGTGTGGCGCTTGGTTGCTGCTAAAGCTGGGTTATCAATGCCTGACTTTCCAGCCGTTGGGCTTAATGGGGAAGCACTTGGATTTTGGGATTGGGTAATTGCCAG
>NZ_JAUBQH010000090.1:7624-18331 GCF_036701145.1 Microcoleus sp. Pol17C6 | reverse complement strand
ATTCAGCTTCAAATTTGGGGGACTTGGATATTTTATGCAATCTTGGTCGATTTAGGTGATGCGGTTGCTGACCAACTCTCTTTACCAATAGATTCGATTTCATTAGAAATGATTTACCGGGGTCTTTACCATTTTTATGTAGCCCGCCAACAAGGTAAGGCAACTGACCCGATAGAGTATTTCGCCGCGCCCGAAAATCGAGATTTAGGTATTGTTAAATCTCAACGAAAGCCCAATGTTAAGTTAATTGTTGCCCCTTTCCCCGATCGACAGCGAGGTCAGAACCAATTTTTCTTTGAGACATCTTCTCAAACCCCCTTGACAACTGCCATACAAGCTTAACTTGTTACCAATGATCCGGAATTAACGAAATGACCGAAGCCACTTTTGACTAGGTGGCTTTTATTATTTGCTGAGGTTGAAGCTGAAGCTTTGTTGCCGATCATTGCCAGCATCCTAAATCTGAAATCTAATCTCTAAAAGCGCCCTAAAATTTCTGGAGTTGCTTAATCAGGGTATGAAAAAAATAAATTGAAAATCCCGAAGTTTTGTGGATACTGGTTTCTATGACTTGCCTATTTAGCCTTTCATACCTAAATCAGCAACGCCCTTTCATCTTTAGCGCTGACGGTCAAATTTTATTAAGTGGCGGCCTCGATCGCACGATTTAAGCTGTGGGATGTCGCAACCGGATGTTGTATTAGGACGTTGATGGGCGATCGGCTGTATGAAGGCATGAATCTTCAAGGTCTAACGGAATTGACGATTGCTCAAAAAGCGACACTGAAAGCGTTAAGGGCTTTGATTTGACATTCTCGATCGAGACCGAATCATCTCCAAAGTCAGGCAGCGTTTACGAGATAACGACCAAGCTCACCCGCCGCCGGAAGGGAGTGAGGAACGAGCGGACTGTAGGCGGTCGGGTGCAGCGCCTTGTTAGCCTATTGTTGGGGCGTTACAGTGCCAGCGCCGCCAGTGGGACGGTGGTTCATCTCAAAGGCTATGGCTTGATCCTAGTATTCAAGATTGTTGCCCCAGACGGTGACATTGACTACTGGGCCACCAATGATTTAAAGATGAGTCCCCTAAAACGCCAGCAGTGGGCAGAGTTTGAGTGGTCGATCGAGGAATACCACCGTGGTCTCAAGCAATGCTGTGGGATTGAAAAAGCCCAAGTGCGTTCTGCTCGCGCTCAACGCAATCACATTGGATTGGCGATTCGAGCCTTTCTCCGCCTGGAGTTGCATTGGTTTCATCGGGGCATCAGTTGGTATGAGTCTAAACTCAGCATTGTTCGGGAGGCAGTGCGCTCCTATTTAACTGCTCCTTGGCTTTCTCTTTCACTAACTGCGTAACTCCTGATTATATACCCTAATTATGAAGATTCTGTAAAGAGGCTGATGTTAAGGAACATCTGACTTAATCAAGGACTATACTGTGTTTTAAAGAACAAAAAATTAAATCATCCTCCCAAAGACTGATTTTTAAGTTTCGTTAAGAAATAACCTGTTAAATTCTGGGAGGCAGCAGGAAACTTACAGTAACGCCGGAAACGTTCAAAGAGAGAAAAGCCAAAAACATAAAAGGGAAAAGTTTCCCGATTACTTTTGTTCCTTCTTTGAAAAAGGGAGAAAAGTAAATATTTATTAGAGTAACTATACAGAAGTTTAGCTATCGGTGTGATAGTTCTAAATTTTGTTTGGTAGTTAACGATGAAAAATTCGCCCAAGAGTTAAAAAACCGGATTCTACAAGGATCTAGCTTTGAGCAGTTAGGCAGAGAATATGCAGCAAATTCTGAAAAAGTAATCAATTTCCGCACGAGAACTATTAGCCGAGAAGAAATGCCAGAACAGATGAGAAATGCTGTAGATAAAGCAAGAGTTGGCGAATTAATAGAGCCGTTTTTAAGCCATAACAATTGGTTGTTATGGCGGATCGAGCAATTGTTGACAGTTACGCTGGACGGGGAAATTAAGCGACAGCTACAAAATGAATTGTTTGAAGAATGGTTGACAGAGAAAATGACCAAAAGCAAAATCCAGAGGGAATTGCGAGAAGGCTTTTAAGTATTTGTAGAATGCAGAAACTTTAATTAATTAGGAAAATAGGATATTATGGATACCAACGAATTCAAATCTCATCATTCTCTACTTCCATTAGGAAACGAACGGGACGAATTAAATTTCCATTTGTTGATGGGTGGAAAAAATGCGATAGCACCTACAAGCTTACAAACATCTCTACCTGAAGTCGAGTTCGTGGGAAGCAACGGATTATTGCCCGTTACGCTTAAAGAAGATGCAAATTTGGCATATAATGCTACTCAAACAGTAATACCAGGTCGAGATTTCATTACTGGCGAAGTAATAGATAATTCTTTAATCGGGACTGATATAAATCAACATATCCTAGCTAAGGAAATTGTTTTTGTCGATTCTTATATAGACAATTATCAACATCTAATAGCTAGCATTAAGCCTAGTGCAGAAATTATTATTCTTAATAGAGAAAATGATAATATTAAACAGATTAGCAATGTTCTAGCCCAACGTAGTGAAATTGCTGCTATCCATATCATTTCTCACGGTAGTTCAGGAAGTTTACAGCTAAATCCAACAGATCTTAATCTGGATAATCTCAATAAACATAGTCAGCAGATTCAGCAATGGGCAAATGCTTTAACCAAAGATGCTGACATTTTATTATATGGTTGTAATGTTGCTTCTGGCGAAAAAGGTTTAGCATTTGTTGATCGGTTAAGTGAATTAACGGATGCAGATATTGCCGCTTCTAATAATATAACTGGTAATATCTCTTTGAATGGTGATTGGATTCTCGAAGAGAATACAGGTGAAATCGAAACCCAATTTTTGTTTAATAAAGGAGCAATTACATCCTATGCTTACACTCTTGATACTAGCCTTTCATCGGAACAAATTAATGAAATTGTTGACGAATTAGTTGGCTCTGGAGGTTTATTTGATTCAATCCAAAACCAAATCAGCAATCAAGTCACTAATCAACGCCTCCCTATTGTAGGAACAAAGTTAAACACAGTTACTCAGTTTTTTGATACAAGTTTTATTAGCAACCTAAAGGCTCAACTAGAGGTTATTAAGAATAGCGCCACACCTACAGTTCAAGCTGTTAAACAGATTTTATTTAATGCCTTTGGCGTAAATGGAACAAATGGACTATTGGTTCTAGATCCCAATGCAGATAAGGACGGCATATTAGATACAGTAGCAGATTTTAATGATATTAAGTTGGTGCTGACTGATGCGAATAATTTTACCTTCGATCTTCAACTTAAAAAAGACTTAACTTACACTTCAGTTCCCCTACCCTTGGATCTGGGATTACCAGCCTTAATTTTTAATTCTACGGGGCTAGGGCTAGATGCTAAAGTTGGTTATGAATTTGGTTTAAAATTCGGACTAGACAATGGTATTTTCAGTTTTGATACTTCCGCTAAAGATGAGTTCAAATTAAATCTTAATGTGGGGCTAAAGGATAATTTAAGTGCTGAAGCAAACCTGGGATTGTTAAATTTTGCTGTTAAGGAAGCTGCGGATAATCCACTTCAGTTTGGCGGGGCAATTTTGGTGGATCTGCAAAAAACTAATGGAGAATTGACAGCAACTCCTACATTATCTGCGGGACTGGAAAACAAAACAAATATTAGCTTAGACCTCCTAACCAAATTTGGCACTGATGATAAATTCCCTTCCATTGAAGCTAAGCTTGATATTGGGTGGGATGCCAAAGCGGATCTGACCTTAGAAAATTTTGATGTTAAGTTCAGAGATGTAAAAATTAATGCTGGTTCGTTCATTAGTGATTTTATCCGTCCGATTGGAGAACAATTTGACAAAGTTTTTAAACCCCTTCAACCAGTTATAGATATTCTTGATGCAAAAATACCTGGTACTAACCTAGGAATTATTGAACTTTTAGGAGACAAGGCAGCGCCAATCAAATCATTTATCAATACTTACAAACAACTGAGCAAATTCAAAACGATCGCTTCTAGTGGCGAGTTTGTAATGATTGATAACCTGGATTTGAGTAAATATATTAGCGGTGATCTCTTCGATTTAAATGAAGATAAGCTAAAAAGTGCTGATTTAAGCAGCATACCCTTTGTTTCTAAAGCGTTACCCAGTGAGTTCACCGAATTACAAAAGATAGGAGTTAATCTCCCTATTCTCACTGACCCGTCCGAAGTATTTAAACTTTTGATTGGTAATGAAAGTGCAACTTTGTTTGAGTTTGATATGGCACCTGTTGGTTTCAAAGTGCCACTTCCTGATATATCAATTCCTGTTTTGCCTGTTCCACCCATCGGCATTAAGTTTGCGGGTGATTTTAGCTTTAATGCTAAATTTGGTTTTGGCTACGATGCAAAAGGATTACATCGGACTCTACGGAAAATAGGTACACCGTTTGACGGGTTTTATCTCAAAGATACTTCTGGGTTAGGGTTAGGTTTAGAAATTAGAGGATCGGGTCAGTTAGGGGTTGATAATGAATTTGTATCGGCAGCTTTGGGTGTTGGTCTTTCCTTAAATTCGGATATAAAAGCTACTTTGAAGGATGATATTGAGCCTGATCATCGGCTGCGTACTTATGAAATTGAAAAAAAATTACAAAAAAGTCCATTATGCCTATTTGAACTTAATGGCCAGATGAAATTAGGCATTTTTGGTGAAGGTACAGTCGGTATAGGGCCATTCAAGAAAACAACTCGCAAGACATTTTTTGACAAAGTGTTAGTTGATTTCAGCTTGGATTGTGGTGATAGCCAAGGCAGCAAACCAATGTTAGCAAACCTAGATAATGGTGTGTTGCGATTAAATATGGGGCGCTATGCCGACCAACGGGGTATTGTCAATAATACTGATGGCAATGAAACATTCAAAGTTGAGCATATAGATGGTGAAGCTGTTAATGAAACAGTAAAAGTTTCAGCTTTCGGACTGACTGAAGAATTTACAGGAATTAGTAAAATTTACGCCGAAGGTGGTGCAGGTGATGATGTAATTGAACTAGCACCAGGGGTATTAGCAGAGTCAGAACTGTGGGGAGATTTTAATCCTGAAAACGGTGTTGCAACCGGACCAGATGGCAAAGCCAGACCAGATGGCAAAGATCGCCTCTTTGCGGGTAAGGGACTGGCAAAACTTTATGGTGGTGGAGATGATGATTATTTGACTGCTGAGGATTTCACTGCTAAGGATGCACCTAATCTGACTCGTACAGGTTCAGCTTATCTCTACGGTGGCGACGGTAATGATGAAATTGCTGGAGGCAGTTCCGATGATTTTATTTATGGTGGTGCTGGAGAAGATGCGCTGTATGGTAATGATGGGCGGGATTTAGTCTATGGCGAGCGACCAAATGCCACAGCAGATATTTCTGATATTCCTGCCAATCAAGCTGGCGATTTGATTAGCGGTGGAAAGGGCGATGATTCTCTCTATGGAGAAGTTGGTAATGATATCATCGAAGGTCTTTCGGGTAATGACAATATCGATGGTGCCGAAGGTGACGATGCGATTACTGGCGGCGCAGGTCGCGACTTAATTCTCGGCGGTAAAGGTAAGGATCTCATCCTTGGTGAAGCAGAAAACGTTCCTCTCGGTCAAGGCGGTAACGATACCATTTACGCTGGTGCAGACGATGACACTATTGAAGATGATGAAGGCGATGACATCCTCGACGGCGAAGCTGGTTTCGACTCCATCAAAGGCGGTATTGGAAATGATTCGATCGCAGGCGGTGATGCTAACGACACTCTCGAAGGTGGTGCAGATAACGACACCGTTTTTGGTGGTTTAAACGATGACATTTTGCGCGGTCAAGAAGGCGAAGACTATTTAGAAGGTGGCGACGAAAACGACCAAATATTTGCTGGTGCTGGTAATGACCAAATAATTGGCGGTAACTCGTTTGCTTCCAGCAATAACGGTGATGACACTATTTATGGTGAAGATGGTAACGATCGCATCCTTGGCGATAACGGAAATGTAGAAACTCTTACCTTAATTAGTAGTGCTGGCAACGACAAAATCTTTAGCGGTAATGGCAACGATTTAGTTTACTCTCAAGGTGGCGATGATTATGTAGAGGGTAGCATCGGATTTGATACCATCTTTGGCGGTCTGGGAAATGATTCGCTACTCGGACAAGAAGATGATGATTATATAGAAGGTGGTGCAGATAACGACACCGTTTTTGGTGGTTTAAACGATGACATTTTGCGCGGTCAAGAAGGCGAAGACTATTTAGAAGGTGGCGACGAAAACGACCAAATATTTGCTGGTGCTGGTAATGACCAAATAATTGGCGGTAACTCGTTTGCTTCCAGCAATAACGGTGATGACACTATTTATGGTGAAGATGGTAACGATCGCATCCTTGGCGATAACGGAAATGTAGAAACTCTTACCTTAATTAGTAGTGCTGGCAACGACAAAATCTTTAGCGGTAACGGCAACGATTTAGTTTACTCTCAAGGTGGCGATGATTATGTAGAAGGTAACATTGGACTTGATACCATCTTTGGCGGTCTGGGAAATGATTCGCTACTCGGACAAGAAGATGCAGATTATATAGAAGGTGGTGCAGATAGCGATCGCATTTCCAGTGGCGCAGCCGATGATTTAGTAATTGGCGGTTCTTCTAACCTTGATGACTTAGAAGACAAGTCAGACGGCGCAGATGAAATTATCGGTGATGTCGGTAACGATATTATTTTAGGCGACAACGGCACCATCAACCCTGTCACCCGCGATGTTATCACTAACCCTAATGGCGGTGCAGGTAGCGATACTATCTACGGTGGTGTTGGCAACGAAATCATTTTTGGCGGTGGTTTAAATGACTACCTCGTTGGTGATGCTGAAAATGGCAGCGGAAAAGATATCGTTGTAGGCGACCAAGGTTCATTAAATGCCAACTACATAGTTGCAGAACATTCCCCAGTTGATAACTCTGGTGGTAACGATACCATCAGTGGTAGTGGTGGTGAAGACTTCCTCTTGGGTGGCGATGGTAATGATAGCATTGCTGGCGATGCAGATCCAGATGTTCTCGTTGGTGATAACGGTAAATTAACCTTGAATCAAGGTGTAGTTACACGCACCGAAACTACTAACCCAGAAAACGGTGGTAACGATACGATTACTGGTAGCAATGGCGCTGATCTTCTGTTAGGTGGGAGCGAAGATGATAACCTTTCTGGTGGTAGCGATGAATCAGCAGATATCCTATTAGGTGATAACGGCGTTGTTGTCATAAATGACGCTAGCGAAGACGCTAACGATATCTTCTCTATTTTCCCGACTGCTGGCGGTAAAGATACTATTGATGGTGGCGCGGGAAATGATATTGCGATCGGCGGTACGGCTGAAGATCTGCTGTTAGGATTTACAGGTGCAGATATTCTCCTTGGCGACCACGGACGCATTACCCGCGATAATACTGACAGTGTGCAAAGAGTTGCTACCACCTTTGAAGATAACGGCGGTGACGATAGCATTGATGGTAACGAAGGTGCGGATATTGCACTCGGCGGTCAAGGTAATGACAGCATCACTGGTGGAAACGCTGACGATATTCTGTTAGGTGATAACGGCGTTGTTGTCAGAAATGATGGTAGTGCAGACGCGAACGATATCTACTCCACTTCCCCGACTGCTGGCGGTAGCGATACCATTACTGGTGATGAAGGCGCAGATATAGTTGTTGGCGGTAGAGTTGGCGATCGCATTTTCGGCAACCAAGATAATGATATTCTCCTGGGAGATGGCGGTCGCATTACTCGCAACGCTAATGATGTAGTAGAAAAAATCGAAACTACCTTCCCAGATAACGGCGGCGATGATACCGTTGAAGGCAATCAAGGTAAAGATATCATCCTTGGTGGTTATGCCAACGATCGCCTGACTGGTAACACCGAAGCTGATATTATCTTGGGTGATAATGGCGTACTGAATTACGTAGTTGATAACAACCCTGCTACCCTCGATTTAGTTACCACTACCAACCCAACTTTAGGTGGTAACGATATCATTGACGGTAACGAAGGAGATGATATTGCCTTTGGCGGTAGTGCTGCGGATATCATCAACGGTGGCGATGGCAAAGACTTAGTATTTGGCGATCACGGTAAAGTAGATTTCAGTTTACCCGCCAACCAAAACTTCACCTCAATTGATACCTCAATTACCGATAAAGGTGGCAACGATATTATTCATGGTAACGCCGATGACGATATTATCCTTGGCGGACAAGCTGACGATTTAATCTTTGGAGATGGTGGCGATGACGACATCATTGGCGGTCATAATGTCGCAGGTGGCACTGATGGTAATGATTCCATAGATGGCGGTACTGAAAATGATGTCATTACTGGCGATAACGCGATCATTACCCGCCGCGTCGATAACATTAGTCCAAGGATGCGCGTCCTCGCAGGTGAAACCATTTATGATGACGCTGGCAATCCTTTAATTACTGCCAACAGTCAAGCGAATCCTACTACTAAGACGGAACGAAATATCCAGTTACTCGACCATTCTGTCAACGCAGATGCTAAGACTTTTGGCAATGATGCGATCGCAGGGGGTGCGAACAACGATATGATCTTCGGACAACTGGGTAACGATGTCATCCAAGGCGATAGTTCCATCAGCGAAGTAGTTAGCCTCACCGATCCTTCAGTAGAAAATAGCAATGACGGCGACGATTATATTGAAGGCAATGGTGGCAACGATTTAATCTTTGGCAATTTAGGTCAGGATGATATTATCGGTGATAGTTCCAGTCTGTTTGGCAACGACACGCAAGCAAAACGTCCGACTGGTCAAGATACCATTTTTGGTGGTGCAGGAACGCAGATCGATCGCAACAATCTGGGCGACCAGTCAGCAGAAGGACACGCTCGCGATGCAGATGCAATCGTTGGCGATAATGGTAATATCTTCCGCTTGGTAGGTACTAAAGGTAATTATAGCGGCAAGTTTCTTAACTTTACCTACGATAATTACAGTAAATCACTGCAAATTATTCCTCGCGCCATTCAACTACTTGACTATACTTCCGGCGGTAATTCTAACAACTTGGGTGGCGATGATTTAATCTTGGGAGAAGCGGGTGATGATGTCTTGTATGGCATGACTGGTAATGATGTTATGTTCGGTAACGCACAAGATGACGACATCTTTGGCGGTACAGGACACGATCGCATTTACGGCGGAACGGGTGAAGATGGAATCTTAGGTGATGATGGACGTATTATTACCAGTCGCAATGGCGAAACCGAAACCCTTTACGGAATCACAGTACCAGACCAAGAAGGAAAAATTGGCTTACCTGGGCCATTCATCGGCGCTATAGTGAACGAAAAAGCTCGCTTGAAGAAAGAAGCGCGTTGGTTAGCTTTTGAGTCAGGCGGTAATGATGTAATTTACGGCGGTTTAGGCGATGACTTCCTGCATGGCGGTGCTGGTGATGATGGCATTTCCGGTGCAGAAGCTTTGCCAGAATTCTACAATATGCTTGCAGTAAAAGATTTCAACACGTTGCGCTACGATCCACTTACTCGCAAGTTAGCTGCTTATGATGCAGTTAATCCGCGTCTGAAGATTAACAATTTCTTCCTCAACTTTGAAGCAACTAACGCTAAAGGCGAAAAAGTTGATGATGGCAAAGATTACATCTTTGGTGACTTTGGTAATGATTGGTTGGTAGGCGGTACTCGCAACGATCGAATGTTTGGCGGTATGGGTGACGATCTGTTAAATGCCGACGATAACCACGATACTAATAACGGACTCAACAACCGTCCTGACGATCCAGAGTTTGCTGATGGTGATTTTGCCTTCGGTGGCGGCGGTTTGGATGTGATGATTGCGAATACGGGACGTGATCGCTTATTTGATTGGACGGGTGAATTTAACAGCTTCATCGTGCCATTCAGTCCGTTTGGACAGCCTACTATTGTGCGATCGATTTCGCCTCACGTTGTTGATTTCCTACTTGCTCTCGGTGAAGGTAGCGGCGCAGATCAAAACCTAAGCGAACCTTATGGCGAACTCGGTTTAGTGACGCAAAAAGATCCGCAATGGAAGGATCAACATGGTGCGCCTCGCGATCCTCAACCGGGAAATATACCAGGAGTGCAACGCGATACTCAAGGTCAACCTGAATGGCAATCTAGCCAAGGCGGTAGTAATTCCAGTCAACCTCCCCAAGCTGGCAGTTCCAACGGTCAAGGAAATGGCAATGCGAATTTAGCGCCCGAAGTTGACGATCGTAATAATCAAGGAAATGGTAATACCAACTTACCTCCTCAACTAGATAACTCCAAAAACCAAGGTAATGGTAATACCAACCCAGAACCCGAAGTTGACGATGACAATAATCAAGGAAATGGTAATGCCAACTTACCTCCTCAAGTAGATAACTCCCAAAACCAAGGTAATGGTAATACCAACCCAAAAACCGAAGTTGACGATCGTGATAATCAAGGAAATGGTAATACCAACCCAAAAACCGAAGTTGACGATCGTGATAATCAAGGAAATGGTAATACCAACCCAAAAATCGAAGTTGACGATCGTAATAATCAAGGTAATGGTAATGCCAACTTACCTCCTCAAGTAGATAACTCCCAAAACCAAGGTAATACCAACCCAAA
>NZ_JAUBQH010000090.1:0-7524 GCF_036701145.1 Microcoleus sp. Pol17C6 | reverse complement strand
AATGGTAATGCCAACTTACCTCCTCAAGTAGATAACTCCCAAAACCAAGGTAATACCAACCCAAAAACCGAAGTTGACGATGACAATAATCAAGGTAATGGTAATGCCAACTTACCTCCTCAAGTAGATAACTCCAACAACCAAGGTAATGGTAATACCAACCCAAAAATCGAAGTTGACAGCAATCAGCCGCCTAAATCCAAAACTACTGAGGTGAAAACTTATACCAGCAACGATACCAACCTGAGTATTCCAGATTTAGGAACGCTATTTTCAACGCTAGCAATTCCCGATCGCGGCAGCATTTTGGATCTCAATATCCAACTGGGGATTACTCACGAGCGTAGTAACGATATCGACGTTTTCCTGAAGAGTCCTGATGGAAAGAGCGTCAAATTGTTTGCTAATGTCGGTGGAAATAGCAACAAACTTGGAAAGGTCACCTTAAATGATGATGCTTCCCTACCTATCAGTGCGATTTCCAATCCCAATGCTACTATTTTCCGACCTGAAGGCAATCTAAGTACGTTTAATGGTTTGGATTTATCCGGTACTTGGACATTGGAAGTCCGCGATACTAACAAGCAGAAAACTGGCACTCTCAAAAGTTGGTCGATGATTATAACTAAATCAAATTGATAGTAACGTAAGTTGCTAATTACTAGCATGAGGAGGGTTTACACAGAGCTGGCACCAGGGATAGAAACCCGGTTTCTTGCAAATAACTAAACTTGAAAGCCTATATTTTTAGTGAAGAAACTCGGCTTCTCAGGTCTTGTTGAGAATTGTCAGGAGTTACGCAGTTGAACTAAAAATGGGGTAGAAGGAAGGGGCTGACTCGACTCAAATGCAATCGCTTGATCAATCCAAATCGCACTGCCAATCGACCTATTAGTGACGTGGCCCTCGCCGTGAAGCCGAGCAACGCCCAATTATTCTTCCGTGATTTGTCATCATCCGTAAAGTAATTGTGGTCGAACCAACGGAAGCCAGGTTCTTTTCTCACCGACCCGTCACGCTTTGGCTTGCTCATGTACTCATCGTAGATGTGATTAACTCTTTTCACAAGTTCATCGTGTTTGTAAATATAGAAATCGTTTGTGCCATTGTCGTGCATATTTACCAGAACAACATACAAGTTTTCGTTATTCTTCTTTACCCTCATGTTTGACCCGAATTTCCAACCTTGTGTGTTGGCGATTGCCATAGTTTTGACTTGAATCGAGATTGTTCTTTGGCCGAAAGTATCCGAAGCCAGAACATCAAAAATCTCGTTATTCTTTGGCGTGACAAGTGCCAAAACTCCACGCCGACACAATTCGGCACAAACGTAGTATTCACCTGCGGCACCTATGAGGTTTTTCGAGAACATGGGCGTTGCTGATTTAGGGTATGAAAGGATAAATAGGCAAGTCATAGAAACCAGTATCCACAAAACTTCGGGATTTTCAATTTATTTTTTTCATACCCTGATTAAGCAACGCCATTTTTTTCACTTCGACAAAGACTTAACAGCCCGTCGAAAAAAATTCGCTAGGGGTTTATGTGGGGAAATGGGTAAGCTGTTAAGCATTTAAACGGGGTAAGACAAAAATGCCAAACGCTTACACCTCAATTTTGACAGCGAATCGAAATAATTAATTTAAATGAACAACAGCTTATTTCCAGCCTAGAGCTTGAAACTGTTACAGCTACATAAGAATAAAACCATATCGTAATATAAATTCAACCAATGTAAGTATTAATCATGAAAATGTATTTCAGCCAAATAACTATTATTCAATCTCTAATAATCGAGCAACAAATACTGTATAAAAAATTCCTTTTTTTATAGGTTCGTATGTGCTACCTTCTTTATTAGATTCTGTAGTAATGATTCCTCCTTCACGAGGCTCAAACAATCCTTCTTTAAGACTAATAAGATAAATTGCCGTTATAAAAGAACTACCATTTATTGAGAAAGGTAAAATCCTAATCACAGCTTCTAAAGATGAAGTAAGTAAAGGTAGAAGACTAATCATAAAGGTGATTAAGATAAGTAAAAAAATGTAATAACCTGTATTTAGCAAAAAATCGCCAAAAACTATAAACAATATAAATATTATTTTTTATATAAAAATTAAAAAACCTTTAATTTCGGTTGACAATTCTTCTTTTGATGCAGCTTCCTCACTTTCATATACAACGGGATATTGTTCCTTCATAACAGCATTTCAAGTGTTTTTAAAGGATTTTCTTGTCAGATATATCAACGAACCCGCAAAAGAGTAAAAGGACACTCCCCAAGGTGAATTTAACGGTGGAAGAAAATCGCTCATCGTATTATCCCACTAAATAATTTATTACTTTTTTCAATTTCATTGTTACACATGAAAATTAAGATGTAAACAGTAGACATCAACCTTTTATATCAAAAACCCACAACATATAACCCGCTTGACTCCAACTCTGGCGGGTTTTTTGTGGGCAACCGCCTCGCGCCGCGCTGTGACCGCTCCCACCTCTCCGACCGGGGCAAGCGCATTAACCCACATTGCCCTGCCTAAGCCCTGTAACCCTTATAGCTACATCAGGAGAAGTGAGTTTATAGACCATTTAATAGAGATTGAAACCAAGGAAGAACTTTGTTTCCTATAAATATACCTATAGCAGTAGTTATAATACCAAAAAATAATTTTGTAATAAGTTCATCCTTATTCTCAATAAAATAGTTACTTTCTTCATTTGATTTTTTAGTAGTGAAAACTATAAATTTACTGTTGTCATCTTTGAAGAAAATAAGTTTACGCCTAATACCAATTTTATGTGAAGTTGCATATAATAGAGAGATGGCGTTTATAGTGCGTTTTATGGCTCGTAGTTTAAAAATCACAATTGAAGAAAGTGCAGAAGTTTTAGAAAAACAACTAAAAAATACTCGTACAGCGAGTCAGAAAGAACGAATACAAGTATTATGGTGGTTAAAAACAGGGCAAGTACAGCAGCAGCAAGAATTAGCGCATCGTTTGGGTAGAGACAAATCTACAATAAGCCGGTGGTTACAAAAGTATCGACGGGGTGGAATATCAGAATTATTGTTGGTAAAAAAAGCCCCCGGACAAGTACCACACTTGAGTGTTGAGGCATTAGCAGGACTTAAAGAACGCTTGGCAACAGGAGCGCCTTTCAAAAGCTACAGGGAAATTGTGGAATGGTTAAAAACAGAGTATAATTTAGAACTGACTTATGCAACAGTCTATGCCTGGGTACATTATCGTCTCCAAGCAAAACTGAAAGTGCCACGTCCGCAAAGTGCTTTACAGGACTTACAAGCAGTGGAGCTTTTTAAAAAAACATCATTCCAGCAGTATTGACGTTTCAAAAATATTTTGGCAAGGGTAAAAGGCTACGATATTTGTCCCAAGATGAAACCCGGTTGGGATTAAAAACATTGACAGGAAAATTAATTACAGCCAGGGGGGTAAAACCAGTTGCTCCCATACTATGGAAACGTGAAAATTTTTGGTTGTATGGGGTAGTCGAACCATTGAGTGGCTGGCATTTTTGCCAACAATACGCGCTCGCTTAACGGAGAAGATTTTCAGAAATTTATTGACGCTCTTTCTCTACAATTGGGTGAAGATATAGCCATCATTCACATGGATAGAGCGGGTGCTCATACCACTAATGAACTCTCCTGGCCAGAAAATTTAATTCCTGTCTGTCAACCTTCACATAGTCCAGAACTTAATCCAATTGAAAGGGTCTGGGAATATATCAAAAAGGAACTTGTTGGAGAGGTTTTTACAACACTTGAGCAATTACGAGAGCGATTGAAACAAGTTCTTGAAAAAATCACTCCTGAGCAAATTAGTTTGTTGTCATCTTACAAGTTTATTCTTGAAGCCCTATTCTATGCAGCTTCATATTAAATTGGTATAAAGGTAATCTGATTGCATTCAAGACCAAGGTAAGTCAGATTAGACAGTTGCCCAAGCGCCTCGGGGATTGAGGTAATCTGATTATTTCTGAGGTCGAGGCAGTCCAGCTCGGAAAGTTGCCCGAGTGCTTCTGGATTGAGGTAATTTGATTTTCATAAAGTACAAGCCTGTTCAAATTGAAAAGTTGCCCAAGCGCTTCTGGAATGGAGGTAATCTCATTCCTATTAAGCACAAGCAGAGTCATATCTTTACAGTTGGCAATTTGCGGTGGTATTTCTTTCAACTTGAACAGTGACAAATTCAGTTCCACCGATTGTTCATCGGCAGCCCGCTCAATTCTTTGCACTGCTCTCTCTCGCGTCATGTCCTTTGTCTCTCGTAGTATTCATTTTATTGTGGCAATAAAATTTAGCCTATTGGAAAAAACAGCAGGAATCAGGATGTAGCATCAAGAGAACGGGGGTAAATGAGCAGTCGTACAGAAACTTACGTGCTTGGCTGAAACTTTTACTGGATAAGCATTCTGGGAACTACTCTTTTTGTCTCTCAAAAACTTAAAGAATTGAAAATTAAACTGTACCAATTAGAGCATAGGTTTTTTGGTACAGCTTTTTTGTACGGCACAGTAAGGATTTGAGGCTTTTAAATTTCAGACAGATCAATTGGTACAGGTTTATAAGAGGCGAGCGCAGTATTCAAAACGACTAATCAATTCCTTAGCGTAAGTTTCTGTTTGACTGCCCATTTCACCCCGTGAATTGGAGACGATAAACAACTACCCGTCAATAACGCAGTGATATTCAGCCGAAGCTGCCTTGTACATCGCTCTCATTAGCTCCGTCTCCCAGCCTCATCTATAAGCCTAGAAGTCAATTCGCACTCCAAAACTACTGTCGCTTGTTGGCAGCTCAACGCTTGCTCCGAATCGACAACAGCTCCACAGCGAGCCGCTTCCTTTCCTCTCCCCGGCGGTCATATTTAGCCACAATTGCAGGCGAAGAATGCCCCGCCAGCTCCGCCACAGTCACGATATCAACTCCAGCATCTAGCAAATCCGAGCAAAAAGTCCGGCGGAAATCGTGAGGAGAAAACGACTCCACTCCCGCCTCTATTGCCCGCTTTTGCAAAATCACTAATACCGCCTGGGGTGTTAGCGGTCTGATATGTATCCGACCCATCTTCCAGGCCGGACACAACAACGCTCCCGCTTCCAGACCCCGAACCACGAGCCAATCTTCCACCACCTTCACAGCATTGCTAGGAAGGTACACCGTGCGGTCTTTGTTCCCCTTACCGCCTCGTACCTTCATAGCACCCGTGCGAGCATTAAAGTCCCTCAATTCCAGCTTCACCACTTCAGCCCGGCGCAAACCCACCCGCAGAATCGCCAGCAGAGCCGCATCGCGAGCGCCTGCCGGTCATGTGCCTATCCTGACCTAGCACTAGAAACTATTTCTCAGACAGGTACATCAACTGCTCGGCACTAAAGTCGCACTGCTGGCAGAAAGAAACCTTGTTCTCAAATTACACTGTCAGACCTGTGCGGGTAGCATACTGCTTGCTCGATATAATCATACCTCTCACCCCGTGATAACGGCCGCCGACATCCTTAACTACGACTCGATTACCTTCAGTAAGTTCACTTAAACTTTCTAACTCCGACTCGATTACCTTCAGTAAGTTCACTTAAATTTCGATAAACTATTGACATTATTAATGTGTATAATTTTTATTACTATAAAGTAAGTTTAAAAAATTCAAATGTCTATATTGATTCCCTTACAATTTACTCAATTTTTACTAGCACAAACTAGCTCTTGCCACAATGTCGGGCAGACAGAGTTAATCGCGATCATCGCTTTACTAGGGGCATTTTTAACTTTTGCCGCTACGGCTAGTGTGCCGGCACTAACAATTGTTGGGGTAAAGGTTCTCGCTGGTTTGACAATTGGTGTTAGCGGGGCTGCGATAACGGTGCCATTCCAGGGGTTTTTAGATATCGTGGTTGTGGCGGCTCTTGTCGAAAGTATTAACCACATATTAGGATGTGGTTAATTGCATCGGAAACGGTTAGTTAAAGTAGATCAGGTAATCAGGAGTCAGTAAAAGGTAGTGTAATAGAAAAGATCGCACTTTTGGCATCGAAAGGTGAGCTTCCTTTACAACTTTTTCACGGACCACGAGCGAGCGCCTTAAAAGACCTAAAGTCCTATCCGGAATCATTGGTAACAAGTTAGACAGGAGTAGATTTTGTCAATACCTCTTTGTGAATAAATATAATTGGTAATAATGATAATCAAATAAGGGGTAAGGGTGGGAGAGTCCGCTGTAGGAGGACTCTTCCACGCCGAGCGCGATTATCATTATTAATAAGTTGTGGGCTCGATTGGCGTGGCACTGCGATCGATAACAGCGGCGGGCGCTCGATAACAGTGGCGGGTGATCGATAACAGTGGCGGGCGATCGATAATAGTGGCACCACAGCCGTGCACGGCAACGTTGGGGCGAGCACGATCGATTGCGGGAGTTGGTATTATCAAACGATATAATTGACAAATAATTGAGCGATTGTGTAGGTCAATAAATATGGCTAAGAGTCAAAAAACCAACCGCGACCACGCCAAAAAAAACACAAGACCGATGGTGGAAGATGAAGCGATTGCCTCGCAACTATCGGCATTATTAACACCAGCCATCACCTCACAAGAAAATTACTACCGTCAACTAGGTTTACGAGGGAGAATTCTTAACCTGCCGTTGATGGTAGCAGCAGTATTAACTCTATTGTGGCGAGATGTAGCGGGGGTGACAGAACTTACAAGAATGCTGGCAAGCTCAGGTTTTTTGTGGTGCAAGCCTACAACAGTCACTCAACAAGCAATGTCTCAAAGGTTTTTAAGTTTTCCCGCCACCTTATTTGAGGGAGTCTTCAAAAATTTATTGCCAAGTTTAAGAACTGCTTGGTATCAGAGAAACCAACGACCTCTACCAGAAAGCATTCAATTTGCCTTGACCAAATTTTCGAGAATTTGGATAGTGGATAGTTCAACGCTCGAAGCATTATTTTGCAAGCTCAAAAGCCTAGAAGATATACCAAAAGGGCAGTTAGCCGGAAAAATGGCAACAGTCATAGATTTAATGACCAGGCTCCCTGTTGATATTTGGTTTCTGGAAAACCCGAGAGCTTCTGATGTTAAGCTTGAAGAAAATATCCTGCAATTAGTGCCAAATAAAACCTTACTCTTACTGGATAGAGGATTTTATCATTTCAGCTTTTGGCTCCAATTAATTGAACGAGATATTCACTTAATTACTCGTCTAAAAAAAGGAGCATCCATTCAAATACAGCAAGTATTTACTAAAAGTTACGACCTTAAAGATAGTCTGGTACGTTTGGGTTCGGGAACTGCAAAAACTCCATTTATTACCTTACGTTTGATAGAAGTTCGTTCGGGTAAAACCTGGCATTCTTATTTGACAAGCGTGCTTGACCCTCAAGTATTACCACCCTACGTCGTGGCAGATTTATATCGTCGGCGCTGGAGAATTGAAGAAGCTTTCAATACCGTAAAAAGACTCTTGGGATTAAGTTATTTGTGGACGG
>NZ_JAUBQH010000151.1:0-1895 GCF_036701145.1 Microcoleus sp. Pol17C6 | reverse complement strand
TTATCATTATTGTTCCATAATATTTCTGCAGAAAGAGGTATTGACAAAATCTACTCCTTTCTAACTTGTTACCAATGCCTGCTGATTGTTTAATGAGAGTCCGAAAAAATGCCTGCTTGTGGTCAGCACCACCAGCATATAGTGGTCGCGGTAGACCGCGAAAACACGGGCAAAAAATGAGGCTGAATGACCCAACCACATGGCTTCAAGAGGATACTGCGATTGAAATTGAGGAACATCCAGATTTGGGAAAAGTCCTCCTCAGACAATGGCTTAACTTGCATTTTTATCGTGCGGCCGAACATCCAATCAATTTAATTCTGATCGAAAGAATGAAGCCCATGTCAAATGGTCAGCCATTTCCACCCTTATGGTTGGCTTGGGTGGGAGAGCGAACTCTACCATTATAAACTGTTTGGTTTAAATATTTACGACGCTTTGGAGTCGATCATTGGTATCGGTTTACTAAGCAAAGATTGCATTGGACATTGCCTAATTTGAGAACTCCCGAACAATCCGAGCGTTGGAGTGATTTAATGCCATTGATGAGTTGGCAACTCTGGTTAGCTAGGGAGTTAGTGGTTGAGAATGTATTACTGCAGGCAATCTGCTAATATCAGTTTAACTCCTGGACGTGTTGCCCAATCAATGTTTTCGCTTTTAGTTGACATTGGGACTCCTACAAAAATGCCTAAACAGAGGGGAAAATCCCCCGGCTGGGAAAAAGGAAGGGTAAGGACGGTAGCACCGCGATATCCCACTGTGAAAAAACGGGTCTCTCGACGTAAAAAGTCTTCAAGATTAGCTGTTTAATCTTCTACTTTTTGAGTTTTTGAGCAACAGCTTGCCTGAGATTCAAAGGTGGCTACTTTTAGCTGCGCTCATTTTTTAGTCTAAACTACAGTACTCTAGACCTCTTGCAAAAGTCATTCTGAAAGGTTAAGTTCATAGTTATAGATGCCTGCAATCAGGTTGAAGCGTAAACCAAATCTACGTCGGCGATTTCGGTAACGTTCCGACAAAATCCGAAAAATTTTCAGCTTCCTATTAACGTGTTCAATAATAATTCGTTGGCTTGCCAGAGTACGGTTTTCCTGCCGTTGAACCTGAGAAAAATTAGAGCTTTTGGGCTTTTTAGTAGGGATCTGACTATGGGCATGAAGTTTGGCAATTCCTTGATAACCCTTGTCACGCCAAAGTTTAATTGTAGTGGCTAGCCTGACTTTACTGAAGAATGAATAGTCGAAAGTCATGCCTTCTGCCTTTACCACGAAGCTCTGCAGATAATTGCTCCCGTCTTTTGATTGACCACTAATTGCGACTTCAATGTATGATACTTCTTTTTGCCGGAAAACACTTGTCGTTGTTTTTTTTTGGACGCTCGACTGGGCTTTCGGTCACATCGACCACAACTACTTCTAAAACTGAGTCCGGTTGCAGCAGTGCTTTCTTTCCGGGTAAGCTAAACCGACCTGAACGAATTAATGTGTCCTTGCCCGTGTCTGACGATTCTGAACGCAGTGGATTCATTGATGTTCCAGCTTTGAGCAATGTGAAAGTAGGTACGGTACTCTCGCCAATATTGTAATGCCAGCAGTACCTGGTCTTCTAAGCTCAGTTTAGGCGGGCGACCGGGTTTGCGTTTCTTGCGTTTCTGTTGTTTTAGAACTGACACCATTTCATCAAAAGTTGTAGACCCAACGCCACATAATCTCTTGAAGGCTTCTGGCTTTAAGCTTTGCACTTGTTCGTAAGTCATCAGTTTTTCCTCTCAATCACCTCACTATTGCCCTTATTGGGGACTTTTGCAAGAGGTCTTCTGTTTCTCGTTGTCAAATAACCACTGTTGTTGGCGATAGACTTCTGTGAGGACTAGCAAGATTTTATATTGCTTT
>NZ_JAUBQH010000089.1:0-20332 GCF_036701145.1 Microcoleus sp. Pol17C6 | reverse complement strand
GTGATGCTATATCTGCCCATTCTTGTAACTTTTTTATGCCTTCTCTTATTCCTCAATCACAGACCTGAATCCTTACGATCGCACTAACCGCCGTTTCGCCACCGGAGAATGACTAAAACCGATCTACCAATTACCAACTAAAGCAATTAGCTGGGGCCGCCGCGCTCAAAATGTTGTCAAACAAAACATTGTTTTTGCACTCAGTTGGATTGTGCTGTTATTAACGGCTAATTTTTTCGGAAATATCACCATGCCTTTAGGCGTCATAGGTCACAAAAGCTCTACAGTAATAGTAACCTTAAGCGGTTTGCGACTGCTGAGAAATTAGACACTAAAAACCGTTAAAATCGAGGCATATCAAGAGTGAAATGCGTTCTCAGGCAGAGCCTATTGGTGACAATTTAACGTTAAACTAACAGTCTCTGTTGTTTATATCGAAGCCTAGATAGCCCCTAACCCCCCTTAACAAGGGGGGGACAAGATTCTTCTCAAAGTGGGTCTTCTTAAGGGGGATTTAGGGGGAGCGAGACTCAACTACAAGCGATATTTATTATGAGTTTCAGTCTTAAGCTGTTACCAATGGGCACAGCCTGGGAACGAGAATCCGATTTGCCTTCACCTGCGGTTAAAAATTAAAAATATTAAGAAAAACTACAATTTGTGTTGGCGTCACTCAAAATACGCTAGCGTCAAAAGTATGGAATCATACCAAAATCTCAAGTTGCTCGAAAATGCAATAAAAATTAACCTAGAAAAAGTCTAGAAAATGGTATAGAAGTGATTGCACCAAGAGCAATGGAAAACAAGTTTTCTGTTGGAGGCAATATGAACGAAAAAGTCCTTGGGGCCACGCGGAACGTTGCAATTGTTGGCCCTTATTTAAGCGGTAAAACCGCACTGCTCGAAAGTTTGCTGTCGGTGACAGGGACAATTACCCGCAAAGGAAATGTCAAAGAGGGCAACACAATAGGTGATAGTTCCCCGGAAGCGCGCGATCGCCAAATGAGCGTAGAAGTAAACGCCGCCACCGCTGAATATCAAGGCGTCCGCTTCACATTTCTCGACTGTCCGGGCTCGGTAGAATTTGCCCAAGAAACTTACAATGCGCTGATTGGTGTGGATGCGGCGATAATTGTTTGCGAACCCGTTGCCGATCGCACTTTAACCCTCGCACCCCTATTTAAATTTCTCGATGATTGGGAAATTCCCCACCTAGTTTTTATCAACAAGATCGATCGTGCTTACACAGACGAAACTACTTGCGGCACCAACTTCACCGAGGTGATCGACGCGCTCAAATCCGTTTCCAGTAGACCGGTCGTACCTCACCAATATCCGATCGGCAAAAACGAACAAATCATCGGTTTTATCGACTTAGTAACCGAACAAGCTTACCACTACCATCCGGGCGCCGCCGCAGATCCCGTCCCGCTTCCAGAACACCTCAAAGCAGAAGAAAGCGCAGCGCGGCAGCAAATGCTCGAAGAATTGGCGAATTTTGACGACCATTTACTCGAAGAATTGCTCGAAGAAATCAATCCCGACGCCGAAGAAATTACCCGGGATTTAAAGATGGAATTAGGCGCAGATTTAATTGTGCCAGTATTCATCGGCATCGCCGAACAAGATTTCGGCGTGCGGCCTCTGCTGGAAGCTTTGCTGAGAGAAGCGCCGACACCGGAAACTACAGCCGATCGTCGCGGTATTATACAAAGTGAAAACAAAGTTCTGGCTCAAATCCTCAAAACATATTACACGCAGCAGGGAGGCAAACTATCGTTAGTGAGAATGTGGCGGGGGACGCTGGCAGACGGAGCAATTTTGAACGGCGTTCGAGTTAACGGTTTGTACCGCTTGACAGGCCAGCAAACACAAAGTTTGCAGTCTGTCAGCGCCGGGGAAATTGTGGCTTTGGGAAGGCTAGAAGGCGTGAAAACAGGCGATACGCTGGCGCTAGACCGATCGGAAGAATTGCCAAAAGCCGAAATCATCCCGCCTGTCTACGCACTGGCGATCGTCCCAGAAAAGCGCAACGATGAAGTTAAGCTGAGCTCCGCTTTAGCTAAATTGCTAGAAGAAGACCCATCTTTAGTCTGGGAACAGCACGGCGACACTCACGAAATTATACTTTGGGGTCAAGGCGAAATCCACCTGAAAGTAGCCTTAGACAGGTTGCGCCGCAAATATAATTTGCCGATGGCGACTCACTTACCCCAAGTGCCATACAAAGAAACCATCCGCAAACCAGCATCTTCCATCCACGGGCGCTACAAACACCAAAGCGGCGGACACGGACAGTTTGGCGACGTGTACCTCGATATTGCACCGCAGCCTCGCGGAGAAGGTTTCAGCTTTAGCGACAAAATAGTCGGCGGCGTCGTCCCAAAACAGTACATTCCCGGCGTGGAAGTGGGAGTGCGCGAGTATTTGGATCGCGGCCCGCTAGGTTTCCCCGTGGTAGACGTAGCGGTGACGCTGACGAACGGTTCCTACCATACCGTTGACAGTTCCGAACAAGCTTTCAAGCAAGCGGCGCGTTTGGCGATGCAGGAGGGAATGGCGAAGTGCGAACCGGCATTGCTGGAGCCGATCGCCAAAGTTGAAATTTGCGCTCCGAACGAGTGTACATCAAAGGTGTTGCAGTTGGTCAGCGGACACCGCGGCCAAATTCTCGGCTACGAAGGTAAACAAGACTGGAAGGGATGGGATGCAGTTTCTGCTTATTTGCCGATCGCAGAAATGCAGAATTTGATCGTAGAATTGCGATCGCAGACAATGGGAGTCGGATTTTTTAATTGGGAGTTTGATCGATTGCAAGAAGTGCCGGAACCTTTAGCTAAGCGGGTTTTGCTAACGACTGGCGGCAATGGAAACGGTAACGGTAAAAGTTAGTTAGCTGTCTTCAAAAACCCGGTTTCTCCAAGAAACCGGGTTTTTGCACGAGTTGCAATTACAATTCATTGAGGTCGATTCCCATTTCTCGGAGTCTTAATTCTAAAGCTTGCGATCGCGATCGTTCTTGTTCCAGCAAAGTTTCTGCCTCAGTGGCACGTTCCTCTGCTTGCTGTGCCCGTGCTTCCGCCTGCTGCCGCAGTTGAGCGAGTTCCACAAAACTCACAAACGGTTCTCCCGACGACCCGAACATTTCGAGTCCGGTTTCAGACAATCCAAAGCGCACGCCCAATCTCGGACTTACCCAACCGTCTATTTGTTCGATCGCCTCTAACTCTTCCTCAACCCGCTGCCATCCTGTCAATTCTAATGTTTGCGGCTCGTACAAATAGTATTCTTCCACACCGTAACGTTCGTAAAATTTGAACTTTTGAATCATTGCACCGGGCCGATTTCCAGGCGACCAAATTTCAAACACAACTTGTGGCCCAATATTATCTTCATTCCACTGTTGATAGGAACCACGATAACCTTTTGGTCTACCAAAAACTACCATCACATCAGGTGCTTGGCAAAGTTTATTATTTCCTTCAACGGGATACCAAAGCAAGTCGCCTGCCACAAAAACATTCGGGTCATTCGCAAATAATAGTTCGGAATTCTCCTTAATCCAAACGATTAATCTAAATTGCTCAGTATTGTCTGACATTGGTTCGCCGTTGTCATCGGGGTAGATAATATTTGATTTGTCGGGAGATTGCAGTTGTGTAACCATTGCTGTTTCCCCAAATTGGCTGCTAATAATATTGTATTGTAAATGATATCAATTCCGTCCTTCGTAGGCGCGGGGTTCACCAGAAATATTGGCAATCATTCAAAGGATAAATAAACCCGCCCCCGCCCCACGGCCAATCTGAATGTACATTTCGATTGTTCGTGGTGTGGGGGCGGGTTTTCGAGATGTTTTTTTTCCGGCGATTATGGCTTGTGAAACGAGCCACTACGATCGCACAAATTATACGATCGCAAATCAACGAGACATGATATTAGAGAACTCGATAATTCATCCGTGTATCCGTGTTAAAATCCCTGTCGTGCCTTCTTCCTTACCCTAAAAAGAAATAATCAAGTAACCATTCAGGAACTTAGCACCAGTAACAGACTTTCCAGTCAGCGCCGGAGGCAGCAAAATATTGCGCCGCTGATCGCCCGCTTCGATCGTCACTTCCGGCCCCGATTGAATCAATTTAATTTCTTTCTTGTCAAACCCAGGCAAAAACAAACTAACTTGACGCTGTGCAATGTTGATGTTAATGGGTTGAGGAGCTTTTGCGGCCTCAGAAAAATCTGGCAAAGCATCAATTACCGGCTGCCAATTATTGTCACTGTGTGCCGGAACCGAAACAGCCGTCAAAGGATCAAAATCGGCAGTAATAGCTTCTGTAACCGATGCTTGATTAACAATGACACCGCCCACAGTCAAACCAACTTGTTGAGAACTTCCCCAAAGATAGCGGGCAGTTGCGATCGCACTTGCATCTCCAGTCGTCACCAAAAAAGCCGCCGTGCGGTTCGGATCTGCCAGCGCTTCCTTACCCTTATCCAAAAGATTATCGACTTGCTTAGTAGATTGAAAAGCATTGTCTCCCGACAAAT
Source organism: Microcoleus sp. Pol17C6 (assembly GCF_036701145.1). NCBI lineage: Bacteria > Bacillati > Cyanobacteriota > Cyanophyceae > Oscillatoriales > Microcoleaceae > Microcoleus > Microcoleus sp. Pol17C6. The sequence continues at coordinate 15,784 of NZ_JAUBQH010000089.1, read as the reverse complement.
CCACAGTCAACACGGTACTGACAACCGGTTGAATAAAAGGTGAAAGCGCTTTCCCCAAATCCGAATCTACCAAAGCTTGGCGGAACCTGCGGATGTACCAACTCAGAATTTCCGGCATTCCCAGCATCCGCAGCGTATCCATGCCGCCATTGCCGTCATAAACAATTACATCGTATTGTTTGCTGTCTTCGTATTCCCGAAGTTCGTTCAACGCCAGCGCGCTGTCCATTCCCGGCAATACTCCTAATTCTTGACCGTAAATCTGCTTGAAAAAGGGAGTACGGACATATTGAGCTTCTAGTTGTTTAACTTCGTCCCACCTGCGTTCTAGCAGCGGCGCGCTTTGCACCTGAACTGCTTTGAGGTTGGGGGCAATTTCCTGGGGGTTGAGAGTCAGAGGAACCCCTAGCAGAATACCCAATGCAGGGCCCGGATCTTGGCCGAGCAGCAGAACTCGCTTGCCTTGAGCCGCGTATTTTTTAGCTGTTGCGATCGCGATCGTACTGCGGCCAGTGCCGCCTTTGCCCAAAAATGTCAAAATCAAAGCCATTTTCTGTTCTCACTGCCAAAGCTTACTCTTTAACATTTAAGCGCAACCTTCAGCCAGAGTGGGGGAGGGCGGAGAGTGGAGGAAGAGGAGAGTCGGCGAGTGGGAGAGTGGGAGAGGGGAAGAATTGGGAAAATTTTTCCTCTTCCTTCTTCCATCGGACTGACATCCGTTACATCCGTTACATCCGTTACATCCGTTACGTCCGTTACATCCGTTACATCCGTTACATCCGTTACATCCGTTACAGAATCCGTTGCCGAACTTCCTTCTTCCTTCTACATCTGTTAAACGGGTTCTAGCTCATCTTCAAAGAACCAAGTCGCAAAACCGTCAAACTTGACAACCACGCCTACTCCGCTACCGTCAACCATTCTGAATCCGTCAACAGTGCCTACTGGATTCTCCTTTATCTTGCCCACTATATTTGCAGGTATCCGATCTCTGAGACGGCGCACCTTAACTCTCTGACCTACTTCTATTGCCACTGAAATTGTTCTCCTGCTCTATATAACCTATATACAACCGTTTATTTTACAGTTTGGCGTCTACTTCGGAACAGCAACACCAGCAGGCGATCGCTCACTATGATTTTCCATCGAAATTTCCACCAACTTTCCCTAAAAAACGGTATTCTAGTCGGAGTTTGTCGATCGTCTACCCTGAGTCGCTTGGGTTTGCTTGATAATATTCCACAGCGGCAAGCTCCACTGGCAGAGGCTGTTCACCACTTAGATAATTATTTTTTATCGCTTCGTAAAAAGCATCTTTTTATTAATTGCCACAGCTACAGGATTTCTCCCCAATTAGTCATCCTTCAGGCAGAAGCCAAAAGGCATCCACAAGCAGTAATTAATTTTATGTTTGCTATATATAAATCTGTGCTCTCTCACGTTGACATCGGCGAAAGTTGATGCAGCAGAACACTTTGAGTCAGCTTGGCACAAAAATCAGAACGTCAGATTTTAGGAAACTGCCATGTTGTAACAGTTTACTAAAATCTGACAATAAAAAGAAGGTTTAATGCTAAGCTTCCATGCTGAGAAAGTTAATTTTTGCTGCTTTTTTACGCCATAAAAAATGGAACGATTTCCGGATGTATGCCGTCTGATAGAGGAAATGAAGTTGAGGAACTTCAATATGACAAAATTGAAATTATGAATAAAATTTTTACTTGTGGGCGCTCGACCAAAGTTCCGCTCCTAAGTTTGTCCTTGGCTGTGCTGGCGAGTCTGTCGCCCTTTGGTGGGACGATCGCCAGTCCGCTTTCTCCATCCCCCACACAGCCGTCCAACACTACTAAAATTGTCTCAGTCGATCGACCGCCGCCACTGCCAACAGCCTCAAAATCTCCAACAAATCCGGCAACAGTGGCGGCTAATTCATCCCCAGCAGAGACGATAAACGCCCAGGGAACAGCGGCCGGAAGATCGCTCGAAATAGAAGAAATTCGGGGTACAGTCAGCTTTAAAGGGCGGCCGGCGGTTGTGGGCGATCGGCTACTCGCCCCCGGAGACGAAATCATCACCGGCCCCAATTCCACAGCCCGTTTAGGCATCGACAATAACGTTGGCACCGTGGAAGTTGGCGAAAAAACCGCAGTCAGAATATCCAATTTGTCAAGCAGTGCAGGTGGCGAAAAAGACACAGCCATTTTTGTCAGCAGGGGGCGAGTCAGGTTGTCGATCGGCAAAACTGCTGCGACAACTCCCGCAGCCAACACCTCAACAATTATCCCGCCGAACCAAATAGTCGCCCTCAATACCTTCAGCGGACTTGGCAAATCCAGTCAAATTGCCCAACAAAAAAAGTCTGCCAAAACCGCCCCAGTCAGAGTTGAAACCCCAGAAGGCGTTGCTGGAGTTCGCGGCACCTCCTTTGGCGTCAGCGTCGGTGGCGGCAAAACCGCAGTCGAAACAATTGAAGGTGCAGTCGTAGTATCAGACAGTGCCGACTCAGAAGTAGTTGTCAACAGCGGTAACGCCACGACTATTTTCCCTCAAACCTCGCCCGTGACGCCCTCAGCGAGCCCTCGCCTAGCTCAACTCAAAGTCCGCAGGTTGTTGAGACTCAGCGCCAATATCTATAGCCTCAGTGGTCAAATTAACCCGATCGACACAGTTTATGTCCACAACGAAGAGATTAAGATCGATCGAAATGGCAACTTCAAAATCCAAGGAATTTTACCTCCAAGTCGCCGCCTCAAAATCGTAGTGCGAGGCCCGTCAGTCACAGAAAGGCATTACAGCTTCGCAGTTCGCTAAACAACCTATCGTCGCGAGTAATGTACGCGGGCAGTCTCTGAGGACGTGAGTTAGATCCTATAGTCCTATCAGGGTTGATTATTTTGTGTAGGTGCGAAGGATTTTGCGGTGAATCTCGGTAGTCAAAATCAATAAATTTTGCCCCCACCCTTCGCCCTTACGGTATTGTAAAACTTCATGACTCTCACTCCTATCGAAGTTCGGACTCGAATGTCAATGATTGCGTCAAATTAATTGCATGAAGTTCAAAGAATGGATTGATCATATCAAACAGAATAAACGGCTCGGGCTCCGGCAACATATAACCACAAATCCTCCCTGGGTCACAGGGGTAGTAGTAGGTATAATGTCTGTAGCCATGCTACAATTTGGAATGTGGAAACCTCTTGAATATTTGGGATACAAAACGCTATTTCAAATTCGAGAATCGGGAATTTTGCCCAATCCCGGATGGGATGAGAGAATTGTGGTAATTGCGATCGAACGGCATTCCTTGCAGGAATACGGTCAATTTCCTTGGCCTCGTAACCGCTATGCCCAACTGCTAGAAGCACTGAAAAAATCTCCCCCCACAGCCGTTGGTTTTGACATTCTTTTCCTCGATCCAAGTCCGAAAGATGATATTTTAGCCGTTGCAATCGCCGCCAACGGCAAAGTTGTACTCCCTAGAACCCTTAAAGAAGAACCAGTAGCATCTTTAAAAGCAGCCGCCGCAGGTGTCGGCCACATCAGCCAAGAAGCCGATAGCGACGGTATTAGCCGGGAGTCAAAAATCTTTCTCAACGGGATTCCTAATTTCGGTTTAGCAATGACTCACAGGTACAATGCTGCTAATCCCCAAGATCCAGTATTGCTCCCACAGTCCAAAAATAAGCAGGAAAAAAAAGTCTGGGTTAACTGGCCTGGGAAAACTGAAAATCTACCTACCTATGCTTTTGTTGATGTCGTAGAAGGTAGAATTCCCGCAGATGCTCTGAGTAATAAGTTAGTTTTAGTGGGGATAGTTGCTACTGGTTTAGACCCGATATCTTCACCTCTCAACAAGACTACGGCGGGAGTTTATTTATATGCAGCATTGGTTGACAATTTGCTCAATCAACGCTTGCTGCAGCGGCTGCCGGTACTCCTAGAAATTTTGTTATTGTTGGGGATTGGCCCCCTTACCGCCTTGGTTTTGGGCAACCGAGGTGTTAAAGAGAGAATGGCGATCGCTCTCGGTTTGCCTATAATTTGGATTGGGGCTGCCGCTTTGTTATTTGGCTTCTTTTTTTGGTGGGTTCCGATTGCCGCACCTATCGGCACCCTCATTTTATCTAGCACTGCTTTGCAACTGCGGGAACAGTACGAAAAGCAGCAGTTGATGAGGTTATTTGAAAAGCACGTCGCTCCGGAGACAGCTCAGCTTATTTGGGAACGCAAAGCTGAGATATTTGAACAGGGAGAACTCGAACCTCAAGAACTTACAGCAACGGTGCTGTTTATGGATATTCGTAGTTTTACTTCGATTTCAGAAAAAATGCGACCGCGAGATTTACTCACCTGGTTGAACAATTATTTGGAAGCGATGACTAACTGTATTATGGATCACGGCGGCGTTGTAGATAAATACATCGGTGATGCAATTATGGCAGTTTTTGGGGTGCCTTTTTGCCATACTGAATATCGAGAAATTCAACAAGATGCTTTGAATGCAGTTGCGGCTTGTATTGCGATGCACGAACGGCTGCACCAACTTAATCAGCAGCTTAGAAGTGAACGCAAACCTTTAATTAAGTTTGGCATCGGTTTGCATACCGGACAGTTAGTTGCGGGCAGTGTGGGCGGTTCCCGGCGTTTGAATTATTCTGTGATCGGGGATGCTGTCAACGTTGCTGCTAGATTGGAGGCGATGAATAAGGAAATTGTTTCTGACAGTCCTTTTAATTTGTTGGTGACGGCGAGGACTTTTGCTTACGTGCGCGATCGCTACGAAGGCCAAAAAGTAGGAGCGATTCAATTGCGCGGCAAAAAAGAAAAGACTGTGGTTTATGCTATTTTAGGGGAAAAGCATTAGTTATTGGGCATGGGGCATGGGGCATGGGGCATGGGGCATGGGGCATTGGTTCAGGGCTTACGTATCAAAACCAAAGAAACCGGGTTTTTGGCAGTTTATGCCAGCATTCAAGAAATATTCTCGCAAAAAACCCCGGTGGTTGAGCGAAGTCGAAACCCTGAGCAACCGTGCGTAATTCCTAATCTAATCAAATACGCTTAGTCGCAAAGTTTTAGCTATTTTTTCTAACAGAAATAAGCTACCGATAGAATTTCCGTCTTTATCCAAGGGCGGACTGTAAAAGCCGATCGCACCTTGACCCGGAATTACCGACAGCATTGCCCCGCTAACTCCCGACTTAGCCGGCAGCCCCACCCGCAGGGCAAAGCGGGCGGATGCTTCATACAAACCGCAAGTTGCCATCAGCGCTGTGACAGTACGGCAGTTTTCCCCCATTGCTCGATCGCCACTATTTACCAAAACCATCCCCAGCTTAGCTAAATCCTCCACAGTTCCCGACAAACAGCAGACGCAATTGTAGGTTTCTAAAGCAATTTCCGCATTTTGAAGATAACCCGATTCTACCATTTTTAAGGCGAGATTCCAATTGTTTTGATTGGGATTTGTCTTCACTGAATCGAGCATTAACTCGTCAACAAATAACTGACTGTTTGCCTGTTTATTCAGCCAATCGAGCAAGTTTTGACAGCGTGCCACAGCATTTTGACCGGGAATCAAAGACGCTAGGGCGATCGCCCCGCTATTAATCATCGGATTTCTCGGCTTCCCTTGGTCTATTTCGAGTTGAGTTAGGGAATTGAAAGGTAGTTCCGAAGGCTCACAGCCAACGCAGTCAAAAACCGTTTTTTCGCCCAATTCGCACAGCAAATAAAGCAGCACAAAGGGCTTGACTACACTCATCAGCGGGAATGTTTGAGCAATGCTACCCCAGCTCATAATTTGACCATCAATTGCCCGAATTTGCACGGCAAGCCTTTGTCGATCGGCTTGCGCTAGGAGAGGTATGTACGCAGGGATTCGACCAGATTTACTGCGATTAATTGCCTCTTTTGCCCAAGCTGCCAGTTGTTCCGGTTGCAAGGAAGATAGTTGACTGGTGGATATTTTCACTGTCGATTATTTAGATTATTTGAGATTTTAGATAGGCATTCCTAGGGCGATGTTGAGCCATAAACTCGGTTTATTAACCGAATTGCGTCACTTGGGCTCTCTGCTGGCAGAAACCGGGTTTCTTAGGTGAGATAAGGCAAGCTCATAATTTGATGAAATTTTTGTGTGGTGTCCCGCCTGCCCGAAAAATACAACGCAAGATGCCCGACAGCTTATTTAAGGCTGTTGACCTTTGGGCCCGCCGGGAGCAAATAAATTTATTGACAATTTTTCATAAAAAAACCTGTATTTTGCATAAAAACCTCCCCTTCACCCAGATAGGTAATTAGCAGCTTCAAGGCAACGCTGCTAGCCAAAACAAACAAGCACTAGCTGGAAATGCCTTCAGATGCTTATGTTTAAGCCCCAGTAAGAGGCGGGGTACATATTTAACTTAATTCTTTCAGAGTTCGCCAAATCCTGTCCGGAAAACCCCCGAACCTTTAAGAATGTACTATCCAACCGAATCTACCAAAATCAGGATAAAAAAATGACAGAAGCGAAAGCAGAAGCACCAAAGCCCGCTCCCATGATTTTTAAGGGTGTGTGCAACGACGGGGTTCTCAAGGGCAAAGAAATTGAAGGCAAACTAGATATCAAAGTCAACGTTGAATCTGTCAAAACCCCTGAAGCAAAGCCCACAAAATCCCAGTGGGAGCCAGTTATCTTTTGGGTATTGTTTGCAGTCATGGCAAACTTGATTGTCGGCGACCCCGCCGGAATGAGAAAAAAATACAGCTCCCCACAAAGGTCTCATTCTCATCAGATTTTAAACCAATCTGGGGAGCAGTCGCTGTTGGCTAAGAAAAACACCAGCAACTTGCCACTTTAGGCCCTGGGAGCCTGCCAGCCGCGCAAATAGTAATAAAAAGACCCGAAATATTCATCGAATACTCGCGTCGTAGTTACCAAAGCTTCTGCACTAGGCAAAAAATCTCCCGCGTCTAAGCGGAGTCTACTGGATCTCCCTCCTGAGATGGGTTGAAAAGTGTAGAAGTCGGTAGCCCTAGGAATCACCTGGATTCCCATATTCGCAAAAGCGAGGCTGGCACGGCGCATCTGAATCGCAGATGTTACCAGGATGACTTTGCGCGGGGCGCCACGGCTGTCGAGTATCTTTCTCACCTCTTCAGCGCTGGTGCGTATGTTGCTGCCGTTATTGTCGAGAACGATACTGCTGCGAGGCACGCCCATGTTGTTTGCCAGCAAAGTCTCGATATCCTTAGCTTCGCCAACATAACCCTCCAACTCGTCTCTCGGGCCAGCGGTAACGATGACCATCGGTGCGAGTTGTTTTCTGTACAAAACGGCAGCATAGGGCAGGCGATTGCCTGTATCTGTCAGTTGAATCGCTACTCGGTTGGGGATATGAGGCTGAGTGGTTCCCTTGCCCAGCAGGACGATCGCCGCTGCGGTTTCGTCGCAGCAAACTGTGCGGACGGCTGCGGCGGCGTCCCGTTCTGCTTGCTCGGCGAACCAGTAAGCGACAACTGGCATACTCGAAAGGATCAAAACTAGCAGGGCTGCCAAGATCATTCTCGGGGCCGGGTTGCGGATGCCCCCGTTCGTGATCAGCGCCGATGCAATCACCAACAGCGTGATTGAAAAACCCAGCGGCTTAAAGAAGAAGGCTATGAGCCCGAAAATCGCTGCTCCGACCGGGGTGTCTGGTGCAAAAAAAGCTAGGATCAAAAGGCTGATCAGCAGCAAAACGCGCAGCCGATCTAATAAAGGATTGTCTTTGCCCCCTGATTGATCCCACCACGATTTGATCAGTGAGAACAGGAGGAATAGAAATAGAATGCGAGCTAACAGTTCTGGCATCTTGCAATATTCTGTGTCTTCATAAATTAGTACAGAAGTTTTGGAAACGATCGCGAATTTAGCTGCGGGAGGAAATACGGGAATCGGTGGGTTTTTAACTTTCGCCAATAACGCAGCCCGATCGCATTTATCCTAATGCTCGCTTCCGGTCAGCTATCAACTATTGGCTGCAGGGTGAAGCCCGCTACTTCCAGTCACAGATTGCTGACAGTTAATTGGTAATTGATAACTGGTAATGGTTGATTGATAATTGGTAATGAATCGAACACGCTGCAGGTGAAATTGGCAATTCAACTCTGCTTTCTGCTGCCTGCTTTTTGTCCCCATTACCTGTTACCCATTCACCAATCCCAATTTATCGGCGCTTCAGTTGATTCCGAATTGCCTGCGTTACCGTTTGAATTACTTTAACACGAGCATAATACTTGTTATCGGCCGCAATTAGCGTCCAAGGAGCAAGCGGCGTGCTGGTGCGGTGAATCATTTGATTGACCGCCACTTCATAATAATTCCACTTTTCCCGATTTCGCCAATCTTCCTCGGTGAGTTTGTATTGTTTAAAGGGATTGTTTTGCCGCTCTGTAAACCGCTTTAGTTGCTCGTCAGGACTGATGTGCAGCCAGAATTTAACTAAGACACAACCGAAACTGGTGAGTTGCTCCTCAAATTCGTTGATTTCCTGATAAGCTCGGCGCCATTCGGGTTCGGTGGCAAATCCTTCGACTCGCTCGACCAGCACTCTACCATACCAACTGCGATCGCAAATGCTGATTTTACCAGCCGTTGGCAGCCGTCGCCAGAACCGCCAGAGGTAGTGATGCGCTTTTTCTTCGTCTGTCGGGGCCCCAAAGGCATTAACGGTGTAACTGCGGGGGTCTAATACGTCCGTCAAGCGTTTGATTGCTCCTCCTTTACCGGCGGCGTCCCAACCTTCAAATATCACTAATACGGGGATTTCCTCTTCGTAAATGCTTTGTTGCAGTTTGCCAAAACGGGTTTGTTGTTCGCGAAGTTGCTGTTTGTATTCGTCGGGCGACAGCGATTGAGTTAAATCTACTTGGGCGAGCACGTCAGGTTCGGTGGGTTGCAACCTTTCTTGAGGCGGCAATTTTACGGGTGCAGATTGCATCGGCAGTCTGTCTAAGGCTTCTGTAATTGTGGCTGCCATTTGCGTTAAAACTTTGACTCTGGCCCACCGCTGACAATCGCCTTCTACTAGCGTCCAAGGTGCCGGGCCCGTGCCGGTTTGGGCTACCATTTCTTCTGCCAAAGTTGTATATTCTTCGTATTTTTTGGCTTGTTTCCAATCTTCGGGCCGCACTCGCCAAGCTTGTAAGGTGTCGTCTTCTAGTTTTTTGAGCCGATGCTTGAGCTCTTTTTTGCTGAGGTGAATCCAAAATTTGGCAATTGCTGCGCCGTCATCTACCATCTGCCGCTCGAAGGCGTTGATTTGCCTGATGGCTGTCGGTACTTCTGCCTCGGAGATTCGATCAAACAATCGGTCTTCTAAAATGTGAGTGTACCAACTGTGGTAGAAAAAACCTATTTTGCCGCGGGCGGGGAGTTTCTGCCAAAACCGCCATAGGAAAGGATAGCCCATTTCTGCATCTGACGGCGGCCAAATTGGGTGGACGGCAAACCCCCGCGGGTCCATATACCCCACCATTTGTTTGACTAAAGCGCCTTTGCCGGCGGCGGCCCAACCTTCGAGGACGATAATTGCGGGCAATTTTTTTTCCCTGCAGGCCAGTTGGAGCGATCGCAACTGTTGCATTAAAACTTCTATCTTGGCATCGTAGGTTTCTTTATCTAGGGAAATGTTTAAATCCAGGTTGTCAAGCATATTTACCTTCTACCAATCCGCAATCTAGTTTAATGTTAGTTTAAGGTTGGGATAAATCCACCTAAAATCCGGTAAAAAAGTGATAAAAACTACTGTTACGGTCGGTTAAAACTGCGATGCTTCTGCCCTCAAAAACCTGCTTCCGTCCATACTAACAAAACTCGCCTCACCTCAAACTTGCAAAAAAAAACAGCTCAGGTTATAGTTCAAATAGGGAACTTTTAAATAAGTTCAACTTCTCCCCTCCCCCGATCGGGCGAGTTAACAGGAGGAGCAAGAAATCCCTGAAAAAGGATTTATTGTAAAACAGAGCAAAAGTAAAAATCAACTACCCACTGGGGGTGACAACTTCTTTACTTAGCTGTTGAAACTTTATTCAAACAACAGTTACTTAAGCACCAAGCTTAGTAACGAAAGAGAGCGCGACTCATCGACATCCAGCCATAAACTCACCTACAAAATTAGCCCCAAAGGGCAAAACAATTTTTATGATTGCCTAATTAGATAAAACCTGAAAGCCTGGGTGATATAAACAGGTTTCTGAGTTTTATCGACACCACAATAAATCTGCATTACCTCCGCGTTTATCCGCGTTCATCTGCGGTTAATCATCAAAAACTCGGATTTTTGCAATAAATTCACTGTACTTGTTTGCCAATACCACTTAAGAGGAACAGTCCGAAATTACGGATTGCAAGTTTTCTATGAATATCTTAACAACACGCTCCTACAAGGGCGAAACTGACTGGTGCGCGATCGCCAATTTGATCGATGCTTGCGAAGCTGTGGATAGACTCGGTGAAGAAGTCTCAGCAACTGAACTTAAGCTAATACTTGATGCCCCCAAACTCGACAAAGCCCGCGACGTGCAATTGTGGGAAGATGGTAATTACAAACTAATCGGTTTAGCACTCCTAGATATGCCCGATTCGCCAGAGGAAATCGACGCTTGTCTCTGGTTTTACGTGCATCCAAACGTGCGCGGCGCAGGTTTGGAAAAAGATATCATTAAATGGGGCGAAAAACGGCTGGGCGAAGTCGCGAAAGAACGGAATTTGCCTGCAAAATTGCGTACATACAGCCGTGAGGACCAAACCGATGAGATGCGGTTGCTAGAAAAACAGGGCTTTGAGGTCGATCGCTATTTTTGGACAATGGCCCGATCCCTCGCCGAACCGATTCCCGCGCCGGAATTTCCCGCAGATTTTGCACTGACTCACGTATCGGGAGAACAAGACATCCAACCCTGGGTAGAGATGTTCAACCAGTCATTTATCGATCACTGGAATCACCACGATTTAACTGCGGAAACCGTGCGTTATTGGATGCAAGATCCGAATTATCAGCCGGAATTAGACTTGATTGCTGTTTCGGGCGATCGTAAATTTGCTGCTTTCTGCGACTGTCAAATCAAACCCCAAAAAAACGCCCGCAGCGGCACAAAAGACGGCTGGATTGAATTGTTGGGTACGCGACGCGATTTTCGGAAAATGGGTTTAGGAAAAGCGATGCTATTAGCTGGTTTGCATAAGTTGAAAGCAGCGGGTGCAAACACAGCTAAACTCAGCGTCGATGCTGACAGTTTGACGGGGGCGACAAAGCTTTACAAATCAGTGGGTTTCCGCCCGATGGAAACTTGGATCGAGTGGGCTAAGACTGTGTAGAAAAAGGTTGGTACTGAAGGCGAGAATCCCGACTGCTTAAAGAAGCCGGGGTTCTCAAGTGCGATTTTGGGTCAAGTGCGACCGCCCTTTTTTATCGATTCGGGCGATCGCACTTTTCATTTTTTCCTAAATCAACCGGAAATTAGCCGATGTGATCGCATTGGCACTCACTCCAATCATCACACCTAACTCCTCTCCTGTCAAGACATTTTTGATGAGAGTTCCCTGAGTATTTTGAGTGATTGCTAACTGACCAAAACTCAAACCTCCGCTTAATCCAATCAAATCTTGACCGATGGTAAAGTCAGCGATTATGTCAAATCCTTGACCAGCTTTTAAGGCAAAGATATCGTTGCCACTACCGCCAATCAAACTATCATTGCCCAAGTCTCCGTAAAGGATATCAGAGCCTTGTCCTCCCAGGATAGTATCATTATCTTCCCCTCCATAAAGAGTATCATTTCCTTCACATCCTCCCAGGATATCGGCTCCTTCGTTACCGCTAATTAAGTCATTACCTTCACCGCCGCAGATGGTATCCGAACCTAACTGTCCAAACAGGGAGTCATCACCTTGACTACCAAGCATTATGTCGTTACCTTTGCCTCCATATAAAACGTCATTATCCTTACCACCATCGATGAAATCATCATCTTTATCACCAAGAATGATGTCATTACCTTCGCGGCCATGTAACAAGTCATTGCCTTTGCCTCCGAAGATTAAATCGTTGCCCAATTCACCAAGAACGATGTCGTTTCCTTCATCTCCATAGAGGATGTCGTCACCTTTGCCTCCGGTTATGAAGTCGTTGCCTTGGTTGCCATTAAAGATGTCGTTGCTGGCACCACCATATAAGTTGTCATTCCCGGATTTGGCATCGAATATATTGCCGTTGTTACTGCCTAGAAATTCATCGTTTTGGGCAGTGCCTATTTGAATTCCCGATACACCAAGTATGGTGTTTTCAACTGAGTTAGGTTGGTTTAAGTTGGGATAGGCAAGGTCATCGCAGATGCAGTCATCGTTAGGGATGTTGTTGGTTGTTGGTGTTGGCGTCGGTGTTTCAGCAGGGGTTGGTGCAGGGGTTGGTGCAGGGGTTGGTGCAGAGATTGGTGCGGGTGTTGGTGTTGGTGTTTCCCCAAAGATTGGCGCGGGTGTTGGTGTTGGCGTTGGTGTTTCCCCAAAGATTGGCGCGGGTGTTGGTGTTTCCCCAAAGATTGGCGCGGGTGTTGGTGTTTCCCCAAAGATTGGCGCGGGTGTTGGTGTTGGTGTTTCCCCAAAGATTGGCGCGGGTGTTGGTGTTGGTGTTTCCCCAAAGATTGGCGCGGGTGCTGGTGTTGGTGTTTCCCCAAAGATTGGCGCGGGTGTTGGTATCGGTATCGGTGCGGGTCTGGGCGTGGGTGTGGGTATCGGTGTCGGTGCGGGTGTGGGTATCGGTGTCGGTGCGGTGTCGTTGTCAGTATTAGTAACTGCGACATCATCGGCATTAACACCGCTGTAATTAGTATCGGTACTGGTAGCAGCAGCAGTGACAATGTTGTAAGCAACATTCCCATCTACTACTAATTCATCTATTCCGGTGACAGTGACGGTTTGGGGAGTATTCCAGTTAGCCGACGTGAAGGTTAAACTCGGTTTATCTACAGTACCTTCAGCCGTATTATCCGAAGTCGTCCCAATCGTCACATCTGCTGTAGGCTGGCTATTGAGAACTACCGTAAAAGTAGCAGTTCCCCCCGCTTCTGTAGTTGTTAAACCGCTGTTAGGAGTGACGGTGATGCCTTTGCTGTCGTTGTCAGTATTAGTAACTGCGACATCATCCGCATTAAGACCGCTGTAATTAGTATCGGTACTGGTAGCAGCAGTGACAATGTTGTAAGCAACATTCCCATCTTCTACTAAGTCATCTATTCCTGTAACTGTGACGGTTAGGGGAGTATTCCAGTTAGCATTCGTGAAAGTTAAACTCGGTTTATCTACAGTACCTTCAGCCGTATTATCCGAAGTCGTCCCAATCGTCACATCTGCTGTAGGCTGGCTATTGAGAACTACCGTAAAAGTAGCAGTTCCCCCCGCTTCTGTAGTTGTTAAACCGCTGTTAGGAGTGACGGTGATGCCTTTGCTGTCGTTGTCAGTATTAGTAACTGCGACATCATCCGCATTAAGACCGCTGTAATTAGTATCGGTACTGGTAGCAGCAGTGACAATGTTGTAAGCAATATTCCCATCTTCTACTAAGTCATCTATTCCTGTAACTGTGACGGTTAGGGGAGTATTCCAGTTAGCATTCGTGAAAGTTAAACTCGGTTTATCTACAGTACCTTCAGCCGTATTATCAGAGGTCATCCCGATGCTGACATCTGCTGTAGGCTGGCTATTGAGAACTACCGTAAAAGTAGCCGTTCCCCCCGCTTCTGTGGTTGTTAATCCGGCAGTCGGATTGATAGAAATTCCCGCAATATCATCGTCTTGAATCGTGGTGGTTATTGGAGAACCAATAATGTTAGCAGTCCCAGGGGCAGTGGCGTTGCTCAGAGTCAGTGCTAGGGTTTCGTTAGGTTCGGTAATTCGATCGCCGACAACGGCCACCGCGATTGTTGCTATGGTAGCATTGGCAGCAAAAGTAACCGTACTGCCAGTGGCGGTTACTCCAGTTCCGGTAACAATGGCGTTATTGTAATCGACGCCAGTGGTTGCTGTTCCCCCAAAGCTAAAATCAATGCTGCTACTTTGGTTCGTTTCTCCTGTGCGAGTAACGGTGAAACTTATTACTTGAGTACCGCTATTTCCCTCAGTCACAGTGGCGGTACTGCCGACGACGCTGTAAGTAATATCGTTATCGGTAATCTGTGGATTCACAGGCCCGATCGCCAATGTTGTTGGATAATTGGGATCGGTACTGTTGGTAATAGCGTGGGTTATTGCACCGGTATGGTTGTTTTCCGGTAGGGTGTCATCAACAGCACGAACGGTGAAAGTTTGAGGAGTTTGGCCATTAACATTTGTGAAGGTTAGAATTTGCGTGGCAGCAAAATTCGTTCCATCTAGGCTAACTTCTGCTTGAGTATCCGCCGTCACGGTAACGTCAACATTGCTGGTGGGGAGGGTGTTCAATTGTAGGGTATAAGTATCTGTAATTCCCCCTTCTGTTACTTCGGTACTGCCAGCAGATTGAGTGACGGTAACGCCTGGAGAGTCGTTGTCTGTATTGGTGACAGTGACATCTGCAGGGTCGAGATTTTTATAGTTCGTGTCGGCGGTGGTGGTGTCGGGGGCGGTGATAATTTGGTAGGCAATATCACCGTCAATTACCGCATCGTCTACACCGGTGATGGTGGCGGTTTGGTAAGCATTCCAATTGGTGGAATTAAATGTGAGGTTAGCGGGTAAAACCGTGCCTTCTGCTGTGTTGTTGCTGGTTAAGCCAAGGATGACATCGGCGGTGGGTTGGCTGGTTAAGCGGATATCAAACGTAGCTTGGCCTGCGAATTCGCTGGTATTTCCGCTAATCGGGAGGATTTGAAAGCCAGCGGTGTCGTTGTCGGTGATGGTGAAACTACCTGTGGTGGTGGTTCCTAATTGAAGGCCTGCCGATGGATTGCTAATGGTGAGGTTGGCAGTTTCCTCAATTTCGGCGATTTGGTCGTCGTTAATGGTGAAGGTGACTTGTCCGCTGCTTTCCCCATCAGCGATGATAATTTTGGTAGGGATTGTGCCGGTGAAATCAGCAGCCGTGGCAACTCCAGTTAAGGCGAGGTCAACGGTTTGGTCGCCGGCTACAGGTAGGGCGGCGGTGGCGGTGACGGTGATGCTGCTGGTTGTTCCGCCTTCGCTGCCGGTGGTGGGGCTAACTGAGAGGTTGACGGTTGGCGCGGGGATGGTGATGGTAAAGCTGGATGCTGCGGAAGTGTCTACGCCGCCGTTGAGGGTGCCGCCATTATCTTGGAGTTGTACTTGTACGGTGGCGGTGCCGGGGGTGCCGTTGGGGGTATAGGTGAGGGTGCCGTCGTTGGCTATGTTTGGCAGAGTGGTGAATAAGGTGTTGCCGGAGGTGATGTTAACGAGAAAGTCGTTAACGGCTTGGCCCGCTTCATCGGCGGGGCCAAATTTGAAGGTATTAGCCCAGTTGGCAACGGTTTGGGCGGTATTTGTCGAGGTTGTGAGGGTTTGGTTGCCGACGTTGCTGAAGCTGGGGGCATCGTTGACGGAGTTAACGGTAATGGTGAAATTTTGTAATGTGGAAGTATCAACACCGCTGTTAGCAGTGCCACCACTATCTTGAACAACAAGATCAAAAGTGGATGTACCATTGGCGTCAGGGGCGGGTGTGTAGGTGAGGTTGCCGCTGGCATCTACTGCAGGTCATTACTCACAAGTTAAGCTAAAAGCACTATTGTCAATGAGTCAAATTACTCATCTTTTACCTGTTGACCCAAT
>NZ_JAUBQH010000088.1:0-21076 GCF_036701145.1 Microcoleus sp. Pol17C6 | reverse complement strand
TGGATATACAACATTAGACTCTGGATAAAGTTGGTATGCCGTTGTTTTATTTTATCCAGAGTGATGAAAGAGCGATAATTAGCTCACAAGTTTTTTTTGAGTATTCAAGGCATCGAAGGCAAAAACGACTCCCCGTTGGGCCAAGGCTTCCAAAACGGGTGGAATCGCTTTGATTTCATTGGTTTTACAATCCACTTGTTGGGGAGTTAAAATCAGTCCTCGTTCGACCAAGTAGACCGTCACCAATTGAATCGCTGGATGGGATGGGGTTCGATTATCACCCGTTTCAATGTTGTAAGAGCCACGGAGGACTTTTCCATCTAAGGCCATGGTTTCACCTCTTTTCGGTTCAATTTTGCAGAAAGAAGCGACGCAAGCGCCATAGGATTGATAATCCAAGTCCAGTAACGTCCGACGAAGCGTACTGTAGGAAGGAATCCCATGCTTCGGGAACCCAAACAGCGCAATCAGAGGTTCGCGGTAAGCCTTTAACCAATCCCCGATGGCTAGAAAACCACCACATCCTGCGCTAATCGCCAGGGTAAATAACGCTAAACAGACCGCATACTCATGACGACAGCCCGCTCCACGCCGTGGGTCGGGTAATTCCGAAAATGCTTCTACAATTGCTAGCGAACTCATAAATCATAAGTTAGGGTGAATCCGACTTCTAAACTCTAAACCTAAACCCTGCCTACTGTCTAGAACGAAATAGCCCTGTGATTAAACTGCATTTTTCAAAGGCCCTTGCTTTGCAGAGGATAAACACTTCTGGATTACTTCTAGACCAACAGCTTCAACTACATTAATACTTAAATAATTACCTAGATATTTATTACCATGCTCTGCCTAGTAACGAGAAATTTTCAATTTGTAGGTGCGTTAACGCCGTGTAACGCACCGCCAGTCTAATGCACCATTTGAGCTAGGTAAAAGATTTACCTGGATATGTTAACTCGCGCTGTCTCTTGGCACTTTGAAAGAATGCGCCGATCGTTTGAGCTAATTGTGCGAATAGAATGCAGATTTGTTAACTGAGTATTGACCTCAACTGTTTGAACTTTTCCGGCTGAGATTGCCTTCCCGTAGAGTGTATTTCCCTGAATTTTACCAGTGAAGCACGCAAAGTCCGATCGCGGCGCGTATATTGCACCAACGACGCGATCATTCTGGCGTTGAAACACGATATAGTTTTGAAGAACTTGGTTGGGCTGTGGCGAATCTCCGTACAGGTAAATACCATCTGGCAAAGCAGCAACATTAGTCTTAGATGGATTTTGTTGTGCTTGAAGCGGTTGTTGCTGAATCCCAACACCAATTAGTGTCAGAGGACAAATAAAGGCTGTTGCCAGTAGTTTCCATTTCTGTTTAATAGATGCAGGTAAAATCATTACTGCTTCTCCTTGCGCCAGGTCATCTAATCATATTAAAACAGTCTTCTCTAGTTAATACCTCACTGAGGTTATAAATTCGCTCTGCTAAAATCTGCCTATTGGTAGAGGCTCTGAACCTGAAGCTTGCGCTTGCTTAACACCGAAAACTTTATTTGCCATTGTCCTCCAATTACCTGAGCTGATTTTGCTAAAATTAGAGCGGGCATCGTTTCTAATCCCACCCAAAAAAACACCGATTTCCTTTAGCAAATGGAGGCATATCCTCTAGATATTCATTACCAGGCAGAGCCTGGTAACGAGAAAAAAACATCTTGAAAACTCTTGTGGAAGAAGCCCGAAAGCCGGTTCAGGAAAATGGTAATCTTCGGTCAGTTCGATCGCACTTTTGCCTATTTTTTGCTAGCCATCCACTTTTGAAGATCATTAATCGTAAAAACTGTTTCAAAGTCCAATCCAACAGAGCGATAAAACTCCGCACCACCTTGCTCCCTGTCAATCAGCGACAACACGCGATCGACTTTATAACCCGCACCTCGCAACCGTTCCACCGCCTGCATCGCCGACTTACCCGTCGTCACCACATCCTCCAAAACCGCCACATTCGTCCCCTCTGGCAACAGCGGCCCCTCAATATAGGCCATTGTCCCGTGTCCCTTCGTCTCCTTTCTGACAATTAGCGCCGGAATCGATCGACCTTCCAGAGCCGAAACCACACTCACCGCAGTTACAATCGGGTCAGCACCCAAAGTCAAACCGCCCACAGCTTGCACATCCGACGACAACATCGACAGCAACAAACGTCCCGTTGCCAAAGCACCTTCAGCGTGCAGCGTCACCGGTTTGCAGTTAATGTAATAAGAACTTTTCTGCCCCGAAGACAGCACAAAATCGCCTTCACGATAGGCAAACTCGCACAACAAATCTAGAAGTCGATCGCGCAACACCTTTAAATCCGCAGCATTCATAACTCACACCGTGTAAAAAACACAAATAATCCGTCGATAATCAGTTTATATTGGAATCGGAATTAATTAAGGAGGCCCAAATATATGAGTCAAAAGTTAAAAAGCCTGAGCGGCGCGTTGATTCTCGCTGTCGCCTCTGCCGCAATGGCATCCGTCAAACCAGCTCAAGCACAAACAGAGCGATTTCACCCGATTGCTGACGACTTCAACCGACAATACTTTGAAGCTTCAGGAGACTTTTACCACAACGTCAGCTTGCAAGGTTACTTGGGCGACTATTTAGGCATCGGTTCCCCCAGCGGCGTCGTTGCCTTTCCCGAAAAAGAAATTGAGCGGGATGCTAGTCGCGTCAACGGATTCTACCGCCGAGTCATGCAGCGGCAAGTTTCCAGCGATCCGATTCTCCGCGTCCCAGATGCCGTCAATCCCTTCGATGCCTCTGTCATGGCACTCCCTGCTGCTTGCCAGCTAGGACCTCAACCAAGCGGCTGTTTCCCTACTCCCGCCGGACTCCAAGATCAGTTTACACTTCCAACACAGCAGGAAGGTTCACCGACTGATGCAGGGCCCGTTAGAGGACTTTATCAAGTATCGCCCCCTGGCCAAAATTAATCGATCGACAGTTGCGAGTTTTGAGCCGAGGCGGGTTTACTCAATCTCTGATTTGTATTCAAGAGAAAGCCTCAACCCGCCGCAAAAGCTCATATTTTGGCAATCCTTTCGGTAAACGCGCAACTGACTTTTTTGTAACTATTGCGGTTATTTTACAGGAATAAATATTATCCAATATTTATCAAACAATGCTGCCGTCAGGCATGATTGTTCCTTTCAAAATAGCTTCGCCCAGATTAGCTCCCCCCAATTTAGCTCCCCTGAGATTTGCCCCGGTCAAATTCGCCCCTCTCAAATCAGCTTTGCCAAGGTTTGCCCACCGGAAATCTGCCGCGCTCAACTCTGCAAAACTGAGATTTGCCCTAAAAAGATATGCTGCAGTGAAGTGAGCTTCCGCGAGGTTAGCTTTAGAGAAATTGGCTGCATAGCAATGTGCTTCAATCAATTCGGCTTGAGTGAGATTGCCTTGACTGAGATTAGCAAAATTGAGGTTCGCGCCCATCGCATTAACTCCAGACATCACCGCACCGATTAAATTCGCATCACCGAAATCGGTTTGTTGGAGATTAGCAGCGGTGAGGTCAGATCCAATTAAATTAGCACCGCTCAAATCAGCTCCCTTGAGGTCGGCCGCTCGGAGGTTAGTTCCAGTTAAATTAGCTTTAATTAAATTAGTTTCGAGCAGTTGCGCTCCCGCAAGATTTGCTAAACTAAAATTAGATTCGGCAAGGTTTGCCGAAATTAATTTAGCCTTAAACAAGTCTGTTTTAAAAAGGTTCGATCGCCAAAGATGCGCGCCTCTGAGATTTGCTTCCGCGAGGTTAGCTTCGCTGAGATCCGGTTCTATATTTGGGTTGAGACTTCTCCATTCAATCCAAGTAACTGCACCTTTTTTTAACAGCGCTAAATGCTGTGTATTTGCCATAATTGCATCTCCTTTAACGGCTATTCCTTGCGACCAAAAATTGTTGGATTTTCTCGACCCGTCACGTTTTCCACCGCCGCAATTGCTGCCTGGGAACCTGCTATAATATCTCGTTCTGCGCCGCCGAGGTAAAGCCGTCCGAAACTGCCTACAGCCTGAACCTCTAAGATGTTAATAGATGCGCCTTTTTCTGCTTCATTGGCCGCCAGCGCTGCATAAGCAGCGGGTTCTACTTCTAAAACGTAAAGCGTTTGTCCCGCAAGCAGCAACTGTCCGCGGCGGGTGCGGTTGATTAATTGTGTTTGGTGAGGGTCAATGTTGCGAATAATTTGACTGGAAATCACTCGCGGTTTGATACCTTCTTCTCTGCGAACTCCCATAAATTCTAGAATTGCTTTGCCTGCTGCCCGCGTTTCCCCCTGCTGACCCGAGTGTACTTCCAGAAGGCCGTACAAGCGTTCGACTATTTGCACTCCCGGGCGCACGGAGGCAGATTTGAGGGCGACATCGGTAATTCGGTTAATTTCGATACCGGGGGAGATTTCTATCCACAGCGACGCATCCCCTGGCAGCGGCAAGAATCCGGCGGCGATGGTGCCGATGTATGCTGCGTGCTGCGGCTGCAAGTTGTCTAGAAATACGTAGCTGCGTAGCTCTATACCCAAAAGTTTTTATCTCCGTCGATCGAGTTTAAACACTTATCTGTGCAATATCTGAGTTTACCTTTTTTTGTCAACAACACCTTGTCTATTGTCGAGAGTGCCGGAGTGCCTCACAACCGAGTCAGGTGTCAGACCCGCGATTTCTAGTGCTGGAGTGCCTCTGCGAGCAATCTTTAATTTTGTGCGCCTGCTAAAAATTTGATATCAATCTCTAGTTATAGGTGGAACATAACCATCTTTACTGCTAGAGGTGGATTTAACTTTAAAAGCCAATCGATATAGTTTTGATAGTTAAAGATTTTAGCCAACAGAGAGCATTTGAATTATGAAACGTTCTGATTTATCCAAAGCAATCGGTGCAGGTATTATAGCTGCTGGGTTAGCCCTAGCACCAGCTCATCTGCCTGCTTCAGCTCAGACAGATACAACTGGCGGTACTAACAACACTACAACCACCACCACTCCTCGCTCCGATGTCTACAATGCTGAGACCGATCGCGATTTTGATTGGGGATGGTTGGGATTGCTAGGCTTGTCTGGTTTGTTGGGCTTGATTCCCCGCAAACGCGAAGAAAATGTCCGCTATACAACTACAACGAGTGATCGAGAGCCCGCTGTGCGTAGTGACTACCGCTAAGAATTGAGTCTTAGGGCTGTGGGCATCATGCAGGGACAGGATGTTTTAACCTGTCCGGTCAGCACCAATAATCATCAAAAAACCTCCATCTGTGAGGTTTTTTTGTTTGAGATGATGCGCGATCGAACGACGATTAAATTGGTTACATCTGACCTATTGCACGGTTTTCATGAACGGGCTTTCCGCCCTGTTCCACAAAGAGTGAATTGTCTTGTGGGCCGTTGCTCCTAGCCAGCCAATAAAATCATTATTGAGAATGGTGCAATATTTCAGATATAACAGGACTTGAGATTATGAACATCTTCTTTTTTTCTTCCTTTATTCCTTCGCCTTCTTTACGCCTTCACGGTTCATGAAATAGAGACTTTTCAGACACAAAAAGACCTTAAAAAATATTTTCGCCCGATCGATCAAGTACCTCCCCAATCGCCTGCACCAACTTGTCGGGGTCTAAAGGCTTAGAAATGTGGCGCTGGAACCCCGCAGCCAGGGCCTGCTGATAGTCAATCTCTCCAGCATAAGCTGTGAGGGCGATCGCCGGAATCCGTCCCCCTTTGTCGGGCGCCAGAGCCCGAACCTGTCGCATCAACATATAACCGTCGGTGTCGGGCATTCCAATATCGCTCAACAGCAAATCCGGCACAGACTCAGTTAAAACCGCCAAGGCATCGGCGGCGCTAGCAACTGCTGTAACACTTGCCCCACAATCCTCAAGCAGAAAAACCACTAAATCTAGCGCATCGGCCTCATCATCCACCGCTAACACGCTGATACCGCTCAAATTGAAGGATTGATCCGGCGCCGCAGTTCCCGCAGGACTTGTCTGAGATGGCACCGGCATCAGAGGTATCCTGACGGTCAAGGTTGCACCTTTTCCTTCGCCGGGACTGTCGGATTTCACCGTGCCGCCGTGGAGTTCGACGAGATGGCGGACGATCGCCAATCCTAAACCCAAACCGCCAAACTTGCGCGTCATCGAGCTGTCAGCTTGTCGGAAGTAGTCGAATACATAGGGCAGAAAATCAGGTTCGATACCTTTTCCCGTATCAGTTACAGTAATTTGGGCCTTGGTGTCCACCCGATCGAGAACGACTTCAATTTTGCCTCCCGGCGGGGTGAACTTGACGGCATTTGACAGCAAATTCCAGACTACCTGCTGAAGTTTGCCCGCATCGCCCAACACCGGGCCGAGATTCGGTGCAAATTGAGTGCTGATTTGAATCGACTTAACTTCGGCCGCCAGACGCACCGTTTCAATAGCAGCGCCGATCACCCCGGCTAAATCCACAGGTGCAATATTCAAGCTGACCTTACCTTGCAGAATCCCCGACACATCGAGCAAATCTTCGATAAGCTGGGTTTGCAGTTTGGCGTTGCGCTCGATCGTCTCTAAGGCATAACGCTGCTTTTCCGGTGTCAGAACGTTCGATTGAAGCAGCTTCGCCCAGCCCATAATCGGGTTTAAGGGAGTCCGCAATTCGTGGGACAAAACAGCCAAAAATTCGTCTTTGACGCGGTTAGCCTGTTCTGCCTCTTCCCGCGCTGCCTTTTCCCGTGCTAGAAGGCGTTCCCGTTCCGCTTCTGCAACTTTTCGATCGGTAATATCAGTGTTGGTGCCACACCAGCGCAGCACCTTGCCTCCATCGTCGCGAATTGGCACAGCGCGGGAGAGAAACCAGCGGTACGATCCGTCTTTGCCGCGCAAGGGGAAAGTATCTTCCCAGAGTTCGGCTGTTTCAAGGCAGCGCCTAAATTTTTCGACAACGCGATCGAGGTGTTCCGGGTGGTGCACCAGTTGCCAGCCCCAGCCTCGCATTTCTTCTAGGGTTGTGCCTGTGTAGTCAAACCACCGCTGGTTGTACCAGAAAATCCCCCCAGTAGCATCTGTCATCCAGGCCAACTGAGCGATGTTGTCAGCTAGAGCGCGGAACCGAGCCTCGCTTTCGTGCAGCTCATGCAGGGCTCGCGCGTGCAGGATCACCGTCCAGAGGCGAGCCACCACTTCTTGCATCAGCCAAACTTCATCGGGCCGCCAGTGCCGAACCACCTTTGATGCCACCAACAAAAGAGCCACCCAGCGGCCTTCCTGAAGGCAGGGAACATCGACCAAAGCGCGAATCGACACGGCACCGTAGTTATCGACCAAATGCGCTGTATAGGGGTGAGTAGCGATATCTGAGATGACAACAGTTTGACCTGCGATAGAGAGAGCTTTAAGTTCTGGCATCTTAAAGTCTGAGATTTTATAGATGCCGACGGTGCTGGCAAGGTCGGACTGGTGCCAGTCTTGCTCGACAATTGCCCGATCGGCTTCTAGATCGATTTCGTGCCATATACAGCGATCGACTTTTAAATATTCTCCTAGACTTTTCATGGCTTCCCACAACATTTCTGCGGGGTTGATGCGCTGCCGCAAGCGGACTTCGAGATCCGAGAGAAACTGCTCGTTGAGTTGGGCTTGTTTGCGATCGTGAATATCGGTATTCGTGCCGATCCACTCGACAATCTGGCCCCCCGCGCCGCGAATTGGCACGGCGCGGGACAAATGCCAGCGTTCCATTTGGTCTACTGCCCGCCGCAGGCGCAGCTCAATTTGATAAACTTCTCCGGTGATTAGACATTCTTTCCAGCGGGCCCAAGATTCTGCCAAATCCGAGGGCGGCACCAGGGACTCCCAATTGTTTTGAGCGGCTTCCTCGTAAGACATTCCCAGATATTCCGACCACTTTTGTTGATTGGTAAAACGAATTTCGCCGGCGGAGTCTACGTTCCAAATCAGGTGGGGCAACGACTCAGCCAGAAAACGGAAGCGGCGATCGCTTTCTGCTAAGCTTTCTTCTGCTCGTTTGCGATCGTCAATATCAATCCCGATTCCCGCCCATTGCACCACCTGTCCCTTCCTGTCTTTGACGGGCACAAGTCGCGCTAGATGCCAGCGGTAGGTGTTGTCAAACCTACGCACCCGACACTCAAATTCGTAGGCTTCCCCTGCTTCAATCGCCTGGGTGCGCGTAGCGACAACTGTTGGCAGATCATCAGGATGAAATAATTGCAGCACCGGTGCAGCCAGCGGCAATTGTGCTGGCTTCATGCCTGTATAGGTTTTCCAGTGTTGGTTGCAAAACTCTAACCTGCCGTCGGCGGTGTTGATCCACATTAATTCCGGGACGCCATCTGCGAGGGTGCGGTAGAGATTTTCGCTTTGCCGCAGTGCTTCTTCAATTTGCCGGCGCTCGGTTTTGTCCTGCATGATTTTCAGGAAACCTTGCACTTCGCCTCCTGCGTCGCGCAGGGGCATCACCAGTCCGCTTCCCCAAAAGCGGCTGCCGTCTTTGCGGACGTGCCAGCGCTCGTTTACTGCCTTTCCCTGAGTCAGCGCGAGGTGCATTTCTAGTTCCGGCTTTCCGGCTGCAGAGTCTTCTGGGGTGAAGATGATTCGTCCGTGCTGCCCTACGATTTCAGCTTCGGAATAGCCCAGCAATCTCTCTGCGCCTGCGTTCCAATTGGTAAGGTGTCCGTCGGTGTCGATGGTGAAGATGGCGTAGTCTTTGGCGCTGTCGAGAATCAACTGCAGGTGGGTTTCACGATCGCGCAGTGCTGCTTCTGTTTGCTTGCGCTGGGTAATGTTGCTGGTGAAGCCGACTATTTTGGTCACTTCACCTTGCTGGTTGCGGATCAAACAGCCGCGTTCCCAAACATCGATCCAGCGCCGATCTTCGTGCCGGACTCGGTACTCGACTTCGTAGCGCTCGGCACTTAAGATTGATTGCTCCTCGGCTTGGATGCGCGCCAAATCGACGGGATGGATGCGTTCTCTCCACCACTCTGGTGTTGCGGGTGCATCCTCTGGGCAGACACCGACGATCGAGTACAGTCCCTCGGAACGGTAAACGGAGTTTGCTGCCAAATCCCACTCAAAAACCAGGCCGTCGATCGCCGTTGTAGCTAATTGGAAACGGTTGTAGCTTTCTTGCAAGGCGAGTTCGGCCATTTTGCGAGCGGTAATTTCCTGTACCACGATATGAATCCCGACAATCTCTCCGCCCCTGTCCCTGAGCGGCCACCAATTCTGGAGCCAAGTGCGAATAACAGTGGGTTGAGCCCTGGTTGCACCGGTGAGTTCAAAATTCCGGATCGGTTCTCCGGTGTCTAGAAGGTGGCGCAACAAAGGTTCGGCTGTGTCTGCCCAGTCGGGGACAATTTCTCGCAGGGTATGGCCGATGTGCATTTCTACGGCCAAGCCGTTCATTTGGGCAAACCGTTGGTTGATCCGCACGAACCGCAAATCTGTGTCTAAAACGGCCAAACCCACGGGAGTTGTTTGGTAGAGCGACTCTATCTCTAGAAGTTGACGGCGCACGGTTTGCTCGCTCTCTTGTAGGGCGAGTTCGGCTTTTTTGCGATCGGTAGCATCAAATAATACTCCGATAAACCGCACTGCTTCGCCTGCCGCGTCGTAGAGATAGCGCCCGAACGCGCTCAACCAGCGGATTTCTGCGTTGTCGGCGCGGATGATGCGGTATTCGGGGGAGTAGAGCGATCGCGTTTCCCGAGCTGTTTTGGCTGCTTGCATGACTTGCTTTAAGTCGTCTGGATGCACGCACTTTTGCCACACAGCCGCGCTTGCTTCGCTGCCTGGTACCGGTTCGCAGCCCAAAATGCTGAAATGGGTCGCCGACCAAATTACTCGGTTTGTTCGCACGTCAAAATCCCAGGTTGCCATGCCTGAGCCTTCGATGGCGACGCTCAAACGTTCTGCGCTTTGTTTCAAGGCAATTTCAGTTTGTTTGCGATCGCTGATATCTGTCAGGGAACCTACGGCCCGCAGGGGATTGCCTGACTCGTCCCAAATTGCTCGCCCTCTGGCTAAAACCCATTTGTAGCGCCCGTCGGAACAGCGAACGCGGTACTCGCAGCAGTAATGTGAGGTTTCTCGATGCAAGTGCTGCTGCCAATTGCTTTGCATTATCTCCAAATCATCGGGATGAATGTAGCTCAAAAATTGGCTGAAGTTTTTGACTTCTTCGGGCCCGCGTTCCAAAATCTCTAAACAGCGATCGCTCAGGATCTGGCAATTTGTTTGCAGGTTGCGATCCCAAATCCCGTCGTTGTTGCCCTGCAAGGCTAGCTGCCAGCGTTCTTCGCTTTCTCGCAAAGCTTCTTTGGTTTGATTGGCGCGATCGATTTGTACGGCGGCAACGGCAAAGTCTGCTAGGGCGATCGCGATCTGCAAGTCTTCGGCATCGAATTGGCGATCGGAATCGTGAGATACAATCCATATTGCCCCCAGCGATTGATTTTCTGCTTGCAGTGGCACGACTAATGCTTCGGCGATCGGCAATTCTAGCTGTTGCAAGTCGGTAAAATCTTTTTCTGGAGCGAAGTAAAGCTGAGGAGTTTGGCGATCGATCGGGGTTCCGGACAAACGCAATTTGCGGGGTGTGTTTCTATGTTCTACTGATTCCCACGCTCCTGCCAAGGCTTCCCAGCGAAATATTTGTTCGGAAGTTGCATTTTCTTCCAGCAAGCAGACTCCGACGCTTCCTGCGTCGCACAAATCTTTAGCGATCGCAACCAGGGTTTTGAGCAGCCTGTGCGGTGAGGTTGCCAATTGTCGAGCCAGCGTTTGCAGCGCTCGGTTTTCTGCTTTTTGATCGTGCGATCGAGGGAGGCGGTGCGACAGTTCATCGGCGATCGGAATGTCGGTTAAATTAGTTTGTGGGGTTTGCCAAGCTTCCATCAATTAGTCATCTCTACGTCTTTCGCTCTGAGCTGGCGAGCGTCTATCACCACGCTGTTAAAGCATCTGCTATATTTCTATATTATCTACCCACATACAGAATATGTGAGCTATCTTGGAAATTACTTTTTAGTTTTCAGGCTAGTTGATTGCCTTGGTTGCCTCTCCTCTTGCCGCCACAATATGCACAATTTTATTCCCGCATCGCGCTTTTTTCCATATCTGACTTGGACTGAAATTCAGTCTATGCCGGATAAGGAAAATACTGTGATAATTCTGCCGCTAGGTGCGATCGAACAGCACGGCCCCCATTTGCCTTTAATTGTAGATGCGGCAATTAGCGAGGCGGTGACAGGCAAAGCGCTGGCAAAGTTAGAGGCAAATATTCCCGCGTATGCTTTGCCGCCTTTGTACTATGGCAAGTCGAACGAACACTGCCATTTTCCCGGTACAATCATGCTCAGTGCTCAGACACTTTTAGCAGTAATCAGTGAAATTGCTGACAGTATTTATCAGGCTGGATTTCGGAAATTAGTGTTAATGAATGGTCACGGCGGACAGCCGCAGGTGATGGAAATTGCGGCGCGGGACATTCATCAAAAATATCAAGATTTTTCGGTTTTTCCGCTGTTTGTGTGGCGGGTTCCGAATGTGGCTGCTGAATTATTAACTGCCAAGGAGTTGGAGTTTGGGATTCACGCTGGTGATGCAGAAACAAGTTTGATGTTGGCAATTTTGCCGTCGCAGGTAAATATGGAACTGGCTGTTACAGAATATCCGAAAAATTTGCCGACCGACAGTTTGCTGAGTATGGAAGGAAATTTGCCTTTTGCTTGGCTGACGCGAGAGTTGACACAAAGCGGTGTGTTGGGCGATGCGACGGCGGCGACGAAAGAAAAGGGATCTCGTATTCTCGAATCTCTCTCTGAGGGCTGGGCACAAGTTATCAAAGATGTTTACAAATTTCGACAGCCGGGAAGTAATTAAAAATTAAGAATTAAAAATCAAAAATTAATGTAATTTGTGTCAAAATGAGTCTAAGAAATTTTTTGAGTTGGAAAACTAACGATGAGTGTAAGTTCTAAATTGCAGCGCGCTTTTGAGCAAGGTCGCGCCCTGAAAATTATCAGCGGTTTAAATAATTTTGATGCCGCAAACGTTGCGGCTGTCGTCAAAGCAGCAGATCTCGGCGGTGCTTCCTTTGTCGATATTGCTGCCGATCGAGATTTGGTATTGATGGCAAAACAGTTGACAAATTTGCCAATTTGTGTATCGGCTGTGGAACCGGAAAAGTTTGTGCCTGCGGTAGAAGCTGGCGCTGATTTGATTGAAATTGGTAACTTTGATGCTTTCTACGCAGTAGGCCGCCGCTTTGAAGCTGAGGAAGTTTTGCAGTTGACTCGCGAAACTCGATCGCTATTTCCAAACATCACTCTTTCTGTGACAGTTCCCCACATTTTGGCACTCGACAAACAAGTGCAGTTAGCAATTGAATTAGTCAAAGCTGGGGCTAATATCATCCAAACCGAAGGTGGCACCAGCGCTCAACCAATTCACGCTGGCACCTTGGGATTAATTGAAAAAGCAGCGCCTACTTTGGCAGCAGCCTTTGAAATTTCCCGCGCCGTATCTGTCCCCGTACTCTGCGCTTCCGGTATCTCCAGCGTCACCGCACCGCTCGCTATTGGAGCCGGTGCTGCGGGTGTTGGTGTCGGTTCTGCTGTTAGCCAACTTAATAGTGAAGTGGCGATGATTGCGGCTGTTCGCAGTTTGGTTGAAGCTTTGGCTTTGGTTTCGCGATCGCACTTGCCAGCTTCCATTTAATTAAGCAGGAAGTTCGGCAACGGATTCTGTAACGGATGTAACGGATGTAACGGATGTAACGGATGTTAGGGAGAAGAGAGAAGGAAGTTCGGCAACGGATTCGCTTTCTTCGGATGTTAGTAAGAAGGAAGAAGGAAGTTCGGCAACGAGCAATGTACGGGATGTAACGGATGTCAGGAAGAAGGAAGAAGGAAGATTTTTCCCATCCCCCACTCTCCCACTCTCCCACTCTCCCCTTCTGCCCTTCTCCCTTCTCCCCTTATCCCACTCTTCCCCTCTTCCCCTCCCCCACTTTTCTACTTTTCCACTCTTGCTTAATAATTGAGAAACCACACGGCATAATCATCTAATAACTGATTGTTGCGGGAGATTACATCAACTGATTCTAACTCTGATAAAGGCAACATAAACTTTTGGCGATCGCCGACGCGCTGCACTTCCACAAATATGCCTTCTTCCTGAACCACCAAATCCTCCAACCGATTAATTGTGAATCTATCAGTATAAGAAGGTTGAGTTTTTTTGAGCCGTGCATATTCTTTTTTGCTGCCAGAACCCATTGTATATTCTTCTTCCCATTCAAACTCTTCTATGCCGGTAACGTGGCACGGTAGTTGAATATTTTGCTTGATGTAATCTAGATATTTGACTGAATTTTTTAGGCTGAAATCAATATTTTTTGAACCCAAAATCTTGCTAATTTTAGTTTCAAATTGCTTGGCATTAAATGGGATATTTTCCTCGATATGCGCTAAAATTTCTGGATCGAACCCCGATCTCAATTCGGATAATTCCTCAAGCAGGCGCTGGAAGTCGTTTACCGGTTTGGGTCTTCTGCCTGCTACAATGGTTTCATCAAGCTGAACTGGAGGAAGGTCGGATTGTGAAGAAAGGGATTTGCTTTGATCTGGGCGATCGTCAAATTTAGATTGGTTAACTTTAGACTTGTTAACTTTAGGCTGGTTAAGTTTAGGCTTGTTAAATTTAGGCATCGCTCGGTCTCGCTGGCTCGGTTTATCAATAAAGTATATCTTGACAGAAGTACATTCGTGTCTGATAGGAGGAAGCTATTATGCAACTACTGAAATCACCTGATGAATCGCCAGTCTATCAAGGACAATTCGGCGAATTTACGATTACTCAAAACGATCGCACGGGAGTGTTGATTTACCGCGCTGGATTGGGGGTGGCGGCGCTGTGTTTTGCGATCGGCACTACTCTGGTTCTACAACAGGGCGACAACCCGATGGCAATCCAAGCTGTAACGCCTGTTTTTGCTTGTTTCTGGATAGCTTTAGGCGTCAGCTTGGCAACTATTCACATTTACATGATTGCGCTGCATCGAACACTACAGGCGTTTTGGGCGATCGGCGGCGCGGCAGCATTGTTTGTTGCCCTACAAAGCAGCCAACCTCTAGCTTTAGCAGTGTACGAACATCCAGCCACGTTGTGGGGAATTGGCTTTACTTTTGCCGCCTTAAATGGCATTTATTTTAAGGAAGCATTCTGCTTTAATCGCCTAGAAACCAAGTTTTTGACTCCCGGAGTTCCTCTTTTAATTTTAGGACATATTTTCGGCTTTTTGTCAGCAGAAAATGAACAGTTTTTGCTTGCTATTTGGGCGGCTTTGTTTATCATCTTTGCTGTACGCAAGTTTTTTCAACCGATGCCGCAGGATATCGGGGATAAAAGCGTTTTTGAGTATCTGAAACACAAATAATTTGGGAATGCGGCATGGGGCATAGGGAATTGGACACTTTTACTGATCCCTTTCCCTTTCATCCGTTACATCCGTTACATAATCCGTTGCCGAACTTCCTTATGCTCTAAAATGAGAATTCGTTTAATCCGTCGTCGAGAAATCTGGGCAATTACTAGGGAAGGTTGGGTAATTGCAAGCGCGGGGTTGATAATTTTAATGCTCTTAATTATTACAAATATCCATCCATTTTTGGCTGCAAATGCGCCGATTAAAGCAGATATATTGGTTGTCGAAGGCTGGTTGCCGGATTATGCGATCGAAAGTGCGATCGCTGAATTCAAAAAAGGTGAATACCGCCAATTAATTACCACAGGAGTTCCTTTAAGTAAAGGCTACTATCTGGCTGAATATAAAAATTATGCGGAACTGACGGCAGCGACTTGTATTGCGCTAGGATTTGATAAAAACAAATTAGTAGCAGTACCCGCCGCTAATGTTTTGAAACACCGCACGGCTGCTTCTGCGATCGCACTTCGGGATTGGTTTTCTACTTCAGGCTTAAAAGTTAACTCAATTAATCTTTATTCCTTTGGCCCTCACGCCCGCAGAAGTTGGATTGTATTTAAAGAAGTGCTGAATCCTGAGATTAAAGTCGGGATTATAGCGGCGGAACCGCAAGATTACAATTCCCAAGAATGGTGGAAATCTAGCGAAGGTTTTCGGACGGTAATCGGAGAAATTATTGCTTATATTTATGCCCGTTTCGTAGATTGGAAAACCTAGCCAGTAATTGTCAACATCCCTCTTAATTCCCTTCGCGTTCTTAGCGCCTTGGCGGTTCGTAAAAAAAATTATATAGCAGTTTTACATCCGTGTAAATACACGACACGGCAGTGCCGTTTCCCTACCCGGGCATCTGTGGAAATACAGAACACGGTAGTGCCCTTTTCCTACTATATTCAACCGAAGATGATAAAATTATTCTCAGATAAGTTGAGGGCAACTCGTTGGTAGAAGAACGCGCTTACTGGTTAGCATGGTCGCAAATTAACGGTATTGGGCCGATTTTGTTGCAAAGATTGCAGCAAAATTTCAATAGTTTGGCAGAAGCTTGGACGGCAAAATCAGTAGATTTAATGCGAATCGAAGGGTTTGGCAAGCAGATAATTGAAACCATTGTGCAAGAACGCACTAAACTCAATCCCGAAGAATTTATCGAAAAACATCTTATAAAAAATCCCTATTTTTGGACGCCCGCAGATACGGATTATCCCCGCTTATTATTGGAAATTCCCAATCCGCCACCAGTGTTGTATTATCGCGGTTTAGTTGATATAAAAGAGAATCACGGAATTACGCCGACGGTGGCAATAGTTGGCACTCGCAGCCCTTCGGAATACGGCAGAAGGTGGGCTCGCAAAATTAGTACGGCTTTGGCTAAAAGTGATTTTACTGTGGTTTCGGGATTGGCCGCTGGCATTGATACAGAGGCTCATACAGGCTGTTTGGAGGCGGGAGGAAGGACTTTTGCAGTGGTGGGGACGGGAGTAGATATTGTATATCCTAAACAAAATGAGAGGTTGTGCGATCGCCTTTTGCAGCAGGGATTGGTAATTAGTGAATATCCGGCGGGTACTCAACCGAATAAAACTAATTTTCCCCGCCGAAATCGCATAATTGCTGGCTTAAGCCGCGCTACAATCGTGATAGAAGCTCCGCATAAATCTGGTGCTTTAATTACTGCTTATCAAGCGAATGATTTTTGCCGGGATGTGTATGTTTTGACGGGCAGATTGGATGATGAGCGTTCTTTTGGATGTTTGGAGTTGCTGAGTAAAGGTGCTCATCCAATTCTGCCAAATAGCGATCGAATGTTAAGCGAAGACAGGTTGTTGGAAATGCTCGGAGCTATGCCAAAATTGGATAGACCCGAGCAGTTGTCGCTATTTCCCCCAAATCCGAAGGTTGAGAAGCAAGGGCCGCTGTTGGAGCCGGAATTGGCTAAGGTGTTAAGTGCGATCGTATCTGGGCCGATTTCTTTTGATACAATTGTGGAAGCAGCGGGATTGGAAGCGGGAAAAGTTTCTAGTATACTTTTGCAGTTGGAATTGTTGGGATTAGTTTCGCAGTTACCAGGAATGCGATATCAGCGATGTTGATGTGAAAAGTTAGGTTAAAGCGGGTTTTATCCCCTTGATTATTCGGCGGTTTCAACCGCCGAGTGAATATGGCCAGGGGATAAGGGATTGCTCCCCCGGCGCTCAATCTCAAAGCAACCCGAAATTAACGGCACTAATATTGCTAGCCGAAACACCACTGAGAGAAGCTAAAATCTCCCCTGTTTGTGCCAACCGGATTAATGTCGCGCCGCTATCTTGAGCAATCGCCAATTGCGAGAAACTCAACCCGTTACCCAATACTAACAAGTCTTTACCGACTTCAAAATCAGTAATCGTATCAGTACCGGAATTGGTAGAGAGTAAGAACTTATCTACTCCCATTCCTCCTATCAAACTATCAATTCCCAAACCGCCCGTCAGCAGATCATCGCCCTTACCTCCGTAAAGAATATCATTACCATCATCGCCATTCACAATGTCAGCACCGCGGCCGGCAAGCAAGGCATCATCACCGCTACTTCCCAGGATTGTATCGCTACCTTTGCCACCGAAAACAGTGTCATTTCCCAGACTTCCGTCGAGGGAATCATTGCCCCTCATCCCCATCAACACATTATTCGCGCTGTCGCCCGTCAGGATATCGTCGCCATTTGTACCGAGAATTGCATTGGGGGAATTGCTGCCCAAATCAGCATCACCGCTGACAACAGGAGTGGCAATCCCAACAGGTAATACTACAGCTTCAATTCTGCTATCTAAAGCAGTACCAGTATTGTCAGCAACTACCTGGGAAATTGGTTTATTTCCGGTACCAACTTCTTTGAATTCTTGAGTGGTTGGGCCCAAGGCTACTTGTTGGAGGCGGGCAAGTGATTCAGGAATTGATGTTCCTGTTGGGTTGGAGACAGCCGCATCAATGCGCTGATTGGCTGTTGCCATTACTGTCGCGGATTGCGATGTAATTTGGCTGACTGTTTGACTGTTGAAACTGGGGTCTATTTGCTGGATTTTAGCGGCAGCTTGCTGAATGATTGGTTCTAAGGCTGCGGCATTGCTGAGGTTTAAGACTGTACCAGATTGAATTTGAGCCGTAATTGAACTGACAACAGCTTTGACAATATCGGTATTGACTGCACTGGAAGCACCGTCAATCAAAGCGCTGGTTTGAGTGATGAAGTTTTGGACTTTCACCATTGCGGATAAGACTTGGACTCCGCCTGGTATGTTGTTGTTGGTGGCTGCTATTGGATCTAAGCTAGTTAGGTCAACTTCAGCGGGGAGTCCAAGGGCGGCTTTGACTAAAGATTGGGCTTCTTCGGGTGCAATTCCTTTGTCGATTAAGTCGGCGATTAAGGTGGTTAGGAGGGTGACTACACTCGCATCTGGGGGTGCGGTGACTGGTGTTTCTAGGGGTAAGCCGGTGGCGGTGTCAATGCCTCCTATGGCTACTAGATTGCCTTCTGATGGGTCGATTTCTCCGTTTTTGTTGGTATCGAATGTCTCGAAGGGGATGTTGAGATTAAACTCACCGCTGCTGTTAGTTGTGGTGGATGGTTCGTTGGTATCGAGGACGCCGTTTTTGTTGGCGTCTAGGAAGAGAGTAGCACCGGAGATATAACCGTCAATTACGATGCCCTCAATGGCATTGAATCGCAGGTTAAATTCGTCGCTGACACTGGCACCGGCATTGTCCGTTGCTGTCACCTTAATTGGGAAAATGGTGTTTGAGAAGGCTTTTGCCGCATCGAAATTCACGCTAAAGGTCCGCGTATTCGGGTCGAACTTAAGCCAATCGGGTGGAATGATGGTGCCGGTATTGGGGTCGAAGGTCAGCCCGGGGGGGAGGAAGTTCGGGTTTAGATTTATCGAGTACGAGTAAGTGAGGCTGTCACCTGGATCGGGATCAGTAAACGTGTCTGGAGCAAGAGTGAAATTGAAGTTGCCGCGGGGATTGGAACGAAGTTGATTGCTGATGAGATTATACCGCTCCGGCGCGCGGTTGTAGAGTATAGATTCAGCATCGATAATTTTCAGACTGGCAGTGTTTTGGGTGCCAATAATGGAATTATCCCGATTGGTGATCCGAAATGCAATTTCTTCTGTTCCCTCCAGTTGAGCATCCGGAACAACGTCAATTGTGAAAGTTTTGCTATTTTCGCCTGGGTTAAATGTGAGTTCAGGAAAGAAATTGGGCGGAACGATCCAATCTGTTCCGTAAGTGGCTGAACCAGTAGGAGGTTCTAGGTACACCCTGGAAAAGCTGTCTATATTCCCCCCTGTGCGAGTGAGGGTAATTTGTTTCTGAACGATTCCTGTGCGACTTTCATTGACTTTGTAAGTAGCTTCGGAAAAATTAATTGTAGGAGGCCCCTCAGCATCCAAAATTTGCAAGGTAGCAGTGTTTTGGGTGCCAATAATGGAATTATCCCGATTGGTGATCCGAAACGCAATTTCTTCTGTTCCCTCAACTTGACCATCCGGAAAAACGTCAATTGTGAAAGTTTTGCTATTTTCGCCTGGGTTAAATATGAGTTCAGGAGACAAGGGCGGAACGTTCCAATCAGTTCCGAAAGTCGCTGAACCAGTAGGAAATGGTAGGTCCACCCTGGAAAAGTTGCTTAGATTCCCAGTGCGAGTGAGGGTAATTTGTTTTTGAACAATTCCTGTGCGACTTTCATTGACTTGGTAAGTAGCTTGGGAAAAATTAATTGTAGGAGGCCCCTCAGCATCGAAAATTTGCAAAGTGGCAGTGTTTTGGGTGCCGATATTGACATTACCCCCCCCATTGGCGATCCGAAACGCAATTTCTTCTGTTCCCTCAAATTGACCATCCGGAAAAATGTCAATTGTGAAAGTTTTGCGGTTTTCGCCTGGGTTAAAGGTGAGTTGAGGAGAGAAATTGGGGGTATTCCAATCAGGTCCCCAAGTCGCTGAACCAGTAGGAGGTTCTAGGTACACCGTGGAAAAGTTGTTTAGATCCCCAGTGCGAGTTAGGGTAATTTCTCTCTGAACGACTCCTGTGGGACTTTCGTTGACTTGGTAAGTAGCTTGGGAAAAATTTACCGTGGCAATACCAAGAATCTGATTGTTAGGTTGCGCTATTGGGAAGGGAGTTTCGTTAGAGTTCGGTAATCCGATCGGGAATATGTTTGGGTTGCTTGTTCCTGTAGTAACTGGTGTCGGTTCCGGGTTAATAATGCCACCACCGCCGGGTTGTTCTACAGTGCCACCACCGCCGGGTTCTACTACAGTGCCACCACCGCCGGGTTCTACTACAGTGCCACCACCGCCGGGTTGTTCTACAGTGCCACCACCGCCGGGTTGTTCTACAGTGCCACCACCGCTGGGTTCTACTACAGTGCCACCACCGCCGGGTTCGGGCGCTAAATCGTTATCAGCGATCGCCACTGTCACCCCTGGAACCACAATCCCACTATTATACTTAGCATCCGTGCTAGTCACAGTGTGAGTGATATTAGCGCTCTGTGGCCCTTCCACAACCGTATCGTCAACAGCTTTTACCGTAACGGTTTGAGCCTTATCCCAATTGTCTGGCGTGAAAGTCAGAGGCGCGATCGCTTCAATCTGATTACCTGTTGTGAGAGTGAGGGTGACAGGGACGCTCGGCTGGGATTTCAGCACCGCACTGTAAGTAGCATTTGCACCGCCTTCTGTAGCAGTTGCTGCCGTGGGAGTAATAGAAATACCAGCGGTATCATCGTCTTTATTGGTAAGGCTAACATCCGCTACATCTCGGTTGCTGTAATTCGCATCTGTGCTAACAGTAGCCCCCGTGACAACTTTGTAGTCAATATCGCCGTCAGCAAGGCTATCGTTAACCCCTGTTACTGTCACCTGTTGCGGTGCACTCCAGTTATCCGGAGTGAAAGTTATGGTATTAGGAGAAACTGTTCCCTCGGCAACATTATCCGTGTTCAAACCGATAGTAACATTAGCAGTCGGCTTAGTATTCAGAAGCACACTAAAGTTAGCACTACTGCCGGCTTCACCCGTAGTTAATCCCGCAGTTGGATTCAGCGTAACTCCCGGAGTTTCATTGTCACTGTTGGTGACTGTGACATCATCAGGATTGAGGTTATTGAAATTAGGATCGGTGCTCACAGCAACAGCCGTGACAATTTTGTAAGCTTTATCGCCATCAGCTAGCAAATCGTTAACACCTGTCACCGTTACTTTTTGCGGTTCATTGTAGTTAGCTGGAGTGAAAGTTAAGCTATTAGTTGAAACTGTTCCTTCCGCAACATTGTCACTGCTCAAACCGATCGCAACATCAGCAGTTGGTTGAGCATCGAGTTTGACAGTAAAATCTGCCTGGCCACCAACTTCACTTGTACTTAATGCTGTTGGGTTAATAGTAAAGCCAGCCGTATCATCATTACTGATAGTTGTGGTAGCAGTAGCAGTGGTAATTGTCGGTGTAGAATCTAATACCGAGGGATTGGACAGCGTAACCTCAAGGGTTTCATTAGCTTCG
>NZ_JAUBQH010000087.1:0-22470 GCF_036701145.1 Microcoleus sp. Pol17C6 | reverse complement strand
TTTAGAGACATAAGATAGGCTGCACACTGAAGTTATCTTTCTGTTATTATAGGATCATTCATTCTGTGGGACTCTCTTAGTAAAGTTGCCCTGATTTGGGCGGTGGCTATTTGTTGTGGTATTGGAGAAAAAGGCTGAGCATTACAGTCGTCTATTTGGGCTTTTTCTCTTTAGCGTTACTGATCAACTCCAGTGTTATGCAATCGGTTCATCCCTAAGCTTAGGGCATTGTTTTGCTCTCGGTGGGAGTCGGTTTAGTGTTGATTAGTCAGCCTCGTTGGGAATAGGCTGTTATGACATTATTTGCTACATTCCTGCTGTACATGGCTGTTAAATTTACTGGGTGTAGGTAGCTTAAGATAGTTTTCCATATCTTTTGCCCAAACTTAATTTACTCTATTTCCCAAGCTGCCTGAAAAAAGTCTCTTTCGCATAGCATAGCGTAGCGATAGGTTGCTTCTACCTCTGGCCCAGCCTCTGCGTAGCGATCGACCAAACTTTCCAGCCGTTTTGCTAAAATCTCAAAATCCGAGCTGCTATAGGTGGAAATCCAGTCGCTAAAGGCGTGTTCCGGTATATTAGGTTTAGCTAGCTGCTGTCCCAAAAAAGCATACAACCGCAAGCAAGGAGTCATGGCGGCTACTGTCAAACCTACACTACTCCCCCAGGCTGTCGCTAATAAAAAATCTGTGTAGCGGCGGGTAGCGATTCCCGGTTTTGCCTCTTGCAAGTTTACCCCCCATTTGGCTGCATATCCTTGATGCAAACGAAGTTCTTCTAAAACGCCGCTACCGAGATTGTGGAGGATTTCAAACCCCTCCCAGTCGGGTACTTTTGCCGCAGCGATACTGTAAGCGCGAGCGAAGGCTCCCAGAAAAAATGCGTCTTGTGCAACGTAATATGCAAAACTATTTTGGGGCAGGCTGCCGTCAGCAATGCCTCTGACAAAGGGATGTTGCAGACAAGCTTCGCTTAAGTCTTGATTTGCTTGCCAAAGATAATTGGAATTTGTCATGCCATTTTGAATCGATGGGTTATGATTGTAATTTTTATAGTCTGACTAAACATCTATAATAACAATACTCCGGACAGTTTTTGGAACCAGACTACAAGCTTACGCGGGGCAAGGATCATAAATAAAGTCGAATTAAATGCAAGTCCGGGGTGGAGCTGACATTGATTTAATTATCCACAGGGGCTGCGAAGTCCTACAGAATAAGCCATTGGACCATATAAAAACTGTCCGGAGTATTGTAATAACAGATGTTTTTGCTTGGCGTGTGTCAGTCTTATGGTATCTTTTATTTTTCGTATTTAAGAAAATAGATAAGTTTTGGTATGCGGCTATGTTGTGGGCTGCTGTTGTCTGCCTAAAAGAGCGAAATTACGTGCCGAACCTCTCTCGTGAAGCAGCCAGGGTGTTTGGGGAAAAAGAAACTTTTGATTGAACGGTTGAAAAGCCGATTTTTAAACAGAAACTGCAATGAACGATACACCTAAGTATTCCTTGGTAATTCCTATCTATAACGAAGAAGAAAATCTCGCTGAATTGTATCGGCGAATTAGTGCCGTGATGGATCGCATGGACGGCCCAGTAGAATTAATTTTAATCAATGATGGCAGTCGCGATCGCTCTCTCGAACTTTTGCGAGAATTGCACGAAAAAGACTCGCGAATTTGTTACCTCAGTTTTGCCCGCAATTTCGGTCATCAAATAGCTGTAACTGCTGGTTTAAACTTTTCTAGAGGTCAAGTTGTAGTCATCATGGACGGCGATTTGCAAGACCCGCCAGAGCTAATTATAGATATGGTAGAACAGTGGCGGCAGGGCTATCAAGTTGTTTACGCTCAGCGCACTCAACGCCGTCAAGAAGGTTGGTTTAAGCGGTTGCCTGCTTATATGTATTATCGCATTTTGCGGCATCTTGCGGATGTTGATATTCCGATAGATACCGGAGATTTTTGTTTGATGGATAGGTGCGTGGTGGACGTGCTAAATGCGATGCCTGAACGCAACCGCTACATTCGGGGACTGCGCGCTTGGATTGGTTTTAAACAAACGGCC
Source organism: Microcoleus sp. Pol17C6 (assembly GCF_036701145.1). Taxonomy (NCBI): domain Bacteria; kingdom Bacillati; phylum Cyanobacteriota; class Cyanophyceae; order Oscillatoriales; family Microcoleaceae; genus Microcoleus; species Microcoleus sp. Pol17C6. Next base: position 20,405 of record NZ_JAUBQH010000087.1, on the reverse strand, counting down.
GTTAAGTTTGAACGAGATCCGCGTTTTGCTGGGGAGGTCAAGTATACATTCAGAAAATCTTTGAGTTTGGCGATGAATGGTTTAGTATCTTTTTCAAAAGTTCCCCTCCGACTTTCGATTTATATGGGGTTATTTGCGGCATTTGTATCTGTGTTAATGGCTTTTTTGATTTTGTATTGGCGGATTTTTTATCCAAGTTCTGCCTTAACGGGTTTGACAATTGTGATGATGGCGGTTTTCTTTTTGGGTGCGGTGCAGTTGGTTAGTATTGGGATTTTGGGCCAGTATATAGGGCGTATTTACGAGGAGGTGAAGGGCCGGCCGCTTTATACTTTGGCAGAAGTGGCTGGTTTTAGCGATCGACACCGATCGCCAAAATAATTTTAGCAAACAACTGTTAACTCATCGTGCCTCAATTATAGAATTTATGAGATAATTTAAGATCGTAAAATCTTCTCAAGACTGATGTTTAAACTTTACGAGTATTCCCCCTCGGGCAATTGCTATAAAGTTCGCTTGCTCTTAACTCAGCTTAATATTCCCTTCGATCGCACAGAAATTGATATTCTCCAAGGAAAAAGTCGCACACCTGAATTTTTGGTCAAAAATCCCAATGGCCGCATTCCGGTGTTAGAAATCGCACCGGGTAAATTTCTGTTTGAATCGAATGCAATTATGTTTTACTTGAGCGAAGAAACTGAGTTTTTACCCACGGATAAATTTGAACGGGCTCAAGTCATGCAGTGGTTATTTTTTGAACAGTACAGTCACGAACCTTTTATTGCTACTTCTCGTTTTTGGTATATGACAGGGAAAGCAGAAGAATATCAGGAAGCACTTCAACAAAAACAAGCACCGGGTTATGCTGCTTTGGGGGTGATGGAACAGCATTTAGCAGAAAATGAGTTTTTTGCGGGCGATCGCTATACTATTGCTGACATCGGTTTATTTGCTTACACTCACGTTGCTGACGAGGGCGGATTTGATTTAACCAGATTTCCAGCAATTCAAACTTGGATCGATCGCGTAAAAAGTCAACCTCGATATATAAAAATTACACAATGAAATTAAAATGAGGCTAATTACATCAAAGCTCGAAATCGTTCATCATCTCGGATACTGTCAAAATCAGGGTTGTGTTTTGCTTCGCTTCGGCTAAAACGAGGTGCAATATCAATCGCTTTCTGTAGATTATCGATAGCCTGTCCAATCTCACCTTGTAGTGCGTAGCAGCAGGCTTTACCGTAATAGCCACTCTCATGCTTAGGATTTTGCTTAATCGCTTGTTCACAATCTGCAAGGGCTTCGGTGTATCGACCAGCCCTTGCCAAAATAATGCCACGATTAGCCCTGTATAATACTTCTTTAGGCTCTAATTTAATTGCTTCATCAATGGCTGTAATAGCTTTCTCAAAATTTTTGAGAAGACTTAATGTTAGTGCTTGAATGTTCAGTGCTTGATAATTATTATAATCAATCTCAAAAGCTCCATCGCAAGCAGTAAGGGCTTCCTCATATCGCCCTAGAATATTGAAAACAGTCCCTCGAATTAGCCAAGCAAAAACACATTCCGGATCGAGGTTAATCGCTTCTTTAGAACTTTCCAGCGCTTCCTCATATCGCCCTAGATAATTGAGAACTCTCCCTCGCCTTAACCAAGCATTAACAGATTGCGGAGCGATTTCTAGGGCTTTTTTATAACTTTCGAGCGCTTCCTCATATCGCTCTAAATTATAGAGTGAGTCCCCTTGATTTACCCAATCCTCAACAGATTGAGGAGCGATTTTTAGCGCTTTTTGATAACTTTTGAGTGCTTCCTCATCTCGGCCTAAATTATTGAGTATGCTCCCTCGATTTCTCCAAGCATCAACATATTCATGATCGAGGTTAATCGCTTTTTGACAGCTATCCAGCGCTTCCTCGTATCTCTCTAAATTGCCTAGAGCAGCACCCTGCCCAGCAAAAGTGGATGCATTAATTTGATCTAGCTCCAGTGCTTTCTGATAGCAATCCAGTGAATCATTGTAAAGTTTTGCACTTCCCAGTAAGTGACCAAGACTTGAAAAAAGAGTATGCTTCAGTTTCGGATGGCAGTGAGTTAATTTTTCACACTGGATTTTCGCTTGCAACAGTGAATCAGTTCTTTCTCTGGATGTGCAACGTAAAGACTTATAGATCAGTCCTGCACACTTGCCTAGACTATCCTTGAGATCGCCAACATAGCCCAACATGGATTGAATAGATACTTCAATTTGTTTGGAAAATTCCTCAATTGCTTGTTCTGAAGGAGTATTCTCACCTTTAAATTTAATCTTGTACTTTGTTGGGTGTATATGTAGAAATTTCCAGCCAAAGCTGAGAGTTCTTCCCGAATCTTTAAAAAATTTGTCTGTCGCTTTGGGCAGCAGATTCAGGTTCTCTTCACTTATCTCTGCACAAATGAAAGCAAAGGGAGCCATAAATACATCTGGTTCTTTCAGATACACTGCGGTAAAGACCTGTTCAATATATTTTTGGAGTCCTTCCTTTCCCTTGCCAAAAAGATTGTAATAGAGAAACTCTGCCATCAGTTCTCGCCACTCCTCATTCTCATACTGATCGGGTAAAAACATTTCCGGAGTAACAAGTTCATCCGCTTGTTGCTGGAAGTAATTGGCTAGTAAAACATGAGTTTTGCGAAACAGAGTTTGATCCTCCTGAAAATAGGACTGCCGAAAGACATCCCGCGCCACATCATCTAAGCGGTAGTGCCCTTTGGTAAACTCAACAAAATCTGAGTCTTTCAACCATTCAAAGTAACCCTCTGCATTATCGGCATCTTGTTGTAAGCCTAATTCAACGCTTCCAAGCAAATACCGAATCATCGCCCGATCGAACCATCGACAACAAGCTACCACATACAAAACTTTCCGATTCCGGCGCTCTATCCCCTGCAAAAATAATTCAGCGATCGCTTGGTTTCCTTTGGAAAAATCAGGTTCTTCACCTTGCTCTCGTTGCTTCCGTACCCAATCTAGATAATAGGGTAATCCCTGTGTTGCCTTGTAGATTTTGGCGCGTATACCGCCATTTTCAATGCCAATTTGCTTGAGATATTCCTCTGTATCCTTCTTGCTAAACTTCTTAAGTGGCACCTCAAGGAGCAACTTCCGATCCTGGTTGAGCTTGCGCCAACCCTCATCTGCTTGCAGCGATCGCCGCCCTACAACCACCAGCCTTACTGGTGCAGTAGACAACGCAGTATCTTCGACCAAATACTGCCACAGCCATTGATTCAGGTAAGACTGTGCTTTTTCATAGGTATCCAAAATCAGCACGAGCGATCGTCCTCTGCTTTGGGCAATTTGCATCAGACTTTCAGCAAATGCCTGCGTCAGTTTGGAAACTGGCTGTAACATAAGAGCCTGTAGCTCAGGCTGGTCTTTGGTCGCGGGGTGATTCCGCACTCGCTATTTGATCGATTCTTGCAAGCTGTCTGCATCCTCTCCAATCGCCGCTAATGCAGAAAAACCTACCCCTGAAACATTAAAAGATGTCGGCTTACTTGAGGTGGAGGTCAAACCTATTAGGTTTAGCCAGATGAAGCGTTGAAACCAGCTTCTAATCTTCTTTGCTTCTTCGCTGCTAATTGTTTCACCATCAATTGACTCCTGACTCAACTTGTATAGAGTTGACTTAAACTGCTCCTCCTTTTGTTTGAATGAATCGGCGATCGTTTCACCTCCAAAACGCTCAACAGCCTGCTCATGTACCTTTCGCATCAATTTTAGGGGAGTTTCGATATCGGGCGTTTTCGCAAAACAAATCTCCAGAAAATCAACTTTGCCTGCATGGGCATCCTTTAACCGCCCCAGTAACGTTGTTTTACCAACTCCGCCTGTTCCCCAAATATTGAATAGCAAGGGTTGTCCCTCAGATTCTTTGAGTGCTAAGACAAAGCGTTCTAACAGCCTTTTCGCCTCATCTCGTTCTATGTAATGTCTATCTGGCACTCGCGATCGCATCGCAGATTGACGATTAATCCCGAACTGAACTGACTGCTGAGTCTCTTTCTTTGCTAATTGTGCCGCTTCTAATCGTGCCTTTAGTAGAGCAACTTCTTCTCGCTTTTCATCGAGTGGAATCTTCAGGTCTACTGGAATCGTCGAACTGGTGTAGATTGCCGCTTGTACTTCCATCAATGTAAGCGCTTTTTGATGAGCAATTAGTATTTTTTCCAGATCGGCGCAATCATCCATTCGATTTCCCATCCCTCAATCTTGCTTCCAATTCTGCCACCTCTCGCCGTTTTTCCTCTAGGTCAATCTGCAGATGAACAGGCATTTGCAGCCTTCCATAGCCAGCAGCCTGTTCTTCTAGAAAAGCCAGCACTCGCCTCGCCATCGCCAAGGCTGGGGTCACAACCTCTTGATTTGTCATCACCCTAGGCAACTCTCGACTCTGGGTTTGGCTGGGCAGCCCCTTGCCACCGCGCAACATTGCCACTGGAAAATCCTCCGTCGCTGCATCAAAAAACGGGATTTGTTCTGCGTGACAGAGGTTACGGGCACTCTCTGGAACTTTTTTTCCCAAATGAGTCATGACGTTGGAAATTTTGACGAGGCGATCGCCCGGTTGATTTGCCGCTCCCTTCAGCGCCTCAATCAGATGATATGTATAGAGACTGAGGCCATCTGGTCGCACCGAAGAAGGTTGATTTCTTCGTGATGAGGTGAACACGGCCCGACCTTCCCCCTGCTTCAGGGCATCATTCACCCCTTTCGAGAACTCTGTACGCAAAAAGTCTGCTGGCCGATCGTTCTTAGCGGTAGCCATCCCCTCCGCATAACAACTATCAATGATTACCCAGAGACGTTTAGCCTTGATATTTCGTAACTTCTGATTCAATGTTTCCGCTAAAAGGGCTGTTTGTAGAATGGCTTGCTCATTAAAATCATGTTGGACTAAGTAGTAAGCATTACTGGCATCGTGAAACCCACCATGCCCAGAATAGTAAATGACGATCGTGGCCTCTGGGTCTGCCTCTGCACATCCTTTTAACCAGTCCAGATCCTCCAAAATGGCACTGTGAGTCGCACCCTCGTCCTTTAACAACCGGACACGATCGGGGGTATTGGGATATGCACAAAAATTTGCGTCAGTCAGCACATCTTTGAGCGCTTGAGCATCCGTGACTGTTTCTGGAAGCGAATAGCCTGCGTCAGCAGTATTACCAACACCAATCAACAGCGCGTAACCGTGGGTAAATAGATCGGACATCTAAAAAAAACTCCAGCACAAAACAACAATCCCTCAACCCGAGTTAATAATATATAGTTCCTAAACCAGCATAAACTAAAAAACACAATCAAGCTACTTCCCAAATAAATACTAGACTAAGCTGTTAGTTTTAGGGCTTACTCGTTATCGCTACCTTTCTCCCAGTTTCGATCGAGAGCGGGCAGCATTGGGAACTTTCAAATTGTACAAACTACTGGTTTTGTTCACGTATAGATGCCTAGAAATTGACAAAGGTTTCACCAACATATCGGTATTTTTTTACAAGCCAGTTTCGCCGCTTTTATACTTTAACATAGCGCCTATTTTTCCTTAAAAATTAACAAGATTTATGAGTAAAAACAGCTTTATTTCGGTTTTGTTGATGGTAAAAATGTTTTTCGACTGCCAATAAGTCTCTCCTTTTCCATAAACAGCTTCAGCGACAAAGCCATTGGCAAAGCGCAACTGTGCGTTGCACAAACAAGCTTTGTACAAATCCGGCTGAGTGTCCAAAAATATGGCATCTGGCGCCTCTTGAAGGAAAATCTATAGCACCGCAGCAAAAATTAGAATCAAAATAATCAGACTCTTGAACTGATTAAGCAACAGTATCAATGCGCTCGATTTACAGCACTTTCCGATGCTATGAGGTACAATTAAGAATTACGGCATTATTGGCGTAGTTGGATTTAGGTTGACACTACCGGCAACCAGAGCGGCTGCGATCGATTTAGACGGGGTTTTTGTAGGTTTAGGACGCGGAGTTTGCTACTGTCACGTAAATCGAAGAATATCCAGCGCAAATGCTCTACCCATCCCGGCAAAACCTGCGAGATCACAACGGAAATTCCTGGCAGGCGATCGCCTTTAAGCGTATTCATCCCGGTGGTAGTGCGATTGTCTCGACTTTTGGGAGTTTATTGATCGATTGAGTGCTTCAGATGATAACTTTGCCTCCATTGAAGCCGCCGTAGAAGAAGGACGCACCGTTTATGGCAACCTGTTGAAAACCATTGGGTTTATCCTACCCGTCAACGGTGGAGAGGCGATGACCATAGTGGTGGGAATCTTGGCTGGTATCACCTTGCCAATTTTGCCCGTGCAGATTCTCTGGGTGAATATGGTGAGTTCCGTCGCCCTTAGTGCCACTCTAGCTTTTGAGCCCTTATCGGCTGACACTATGCGCGGTTTGCTCCTGTTGCATAATGTGATAGCGATCGTCACTCTAATTGGCGCGGCTAGCATTAATGCGTTTGAGTGCGAGTTTCCTAATGGTAGTGCTGGCATTAATGACTATGGCACTGCGCTGTGGTTGACGGGAATGTTGATGAGCACGATCGGCTCTGATTACTTTCCGAAAACAGCCCAAGGGTGGGTGCTTTGTTTTTTGCTGGCGTTGTGTGCGATCGCGCTAGGCGGTTATTTTACAGCAACCCTGGCTACATTTTTTGTGAGCCAGGAGGCTGAGAGCGATCGAGCAGAAATAGTGGCTACACAATCTATTCAAGCTTTGGAAACAGAAATTACTGCACTGCCAACAGAGGTTCAAGCCTGCTTCACGAAAAGGTTTAGACCTGTGAATTGCTAACCTTAGAGTTGAGCATGAGGTCGATCGTTCTCGATGCGATAGTAGACAAACGATTATGTCTGTCCAATTATAGATAATATTCTAATCTCAACTCTGCCAAGCGACAGAGGATATTTAAATTCTTTAATTTTACTATAAAATTACCGTCTAACCACTCAACGCAAAAATATTTAGAACGCTGGAAAAAATCAACCGAATCAATTTATGATTGGAAATCAAAAATCCCCACTTTATCAAGCCTAAGTCAAATGTTTAACTGTTCAATAGTGCGGACAGTTTTTCTAGGCGGGATGGCGGATTTTCTAAATACTTTGAAGCCCAGCAGATAATTAAATCAATGTCATCTCCACTCCTGACTTGCATTTAATTTGGCTTTTTTACGATCCTTGCCCTCTAAAGCTTGTAGTATCGTTACCAAAAATGCCCGCAGTATTGAATGTTAACCTGGTTCTATTTATTACATTGACACGAGAAACTCATGGAAAACACATTGTTCGATCGCACATTCCGCGACAGCGAAGGCCAAATTGTTATAGCTCAGGTGCCAAATCTACCACTGAGTGTCGGGATTGTAGCTAGTTTATTAACGCTCATTGTTACAACAGGTAAAATTAATTTAGGGTTGGAGCTAGTAGCCTTTGGCTCTTTATTTACTTGGGCTTGGGAAGAATTATTTCAAGGAGTTAATTACTTTCGTAGAGCATTAGGTTTGATTGTGCTTGTCGGTCTGATTGTAGGGAAACTTCAATAATTAGGTAAGCATAAATCAAATCAATAAGGTATAGCAAAACCTTGAATCAGGCGGATGAGGAACGGTGGAGAGGTTGACCGGCTGTAATGGACAATCCAAAAATTAACACCAATAGGATGTGGGAACACCTGAACAATCCTCCACTCATTCGCTACCTGCTACTATGGACGCTTGGCTGGGCGATCGTGCAGGTGTTGGCATATTTTGAAACGGTTCTGATTGTTTCTATTTTTGCAGCCATTCTCGCCTTTGTGCTTAACTCTCCAGTCAAATTTGTATCTCGTTTCATCCCTCGTTGGGTAGCGGTTGTGCTGGTGTTTTTACTTGCCTTGTTGATTCTAGGTGGGTTAATGGCAACGTTAGGATTAGCTATCATTTCCCAAGCACAGCAGTTATTGGAACAGGCTCCTCAATTTTTAGAGTTGGCGATCGCACTGTTGGAAACACTCCAATCGTTTCTGCAAAAGCGCATTACGGTCGATTTCAGCACCTTTGAGACACAACTGCGCGAACAACCCCTCGGCATCATGGGCATGGGTTTTTCCACACAGCAAAATGTGTTATTCAACTTGCTAGATGTGATTGTGATTGCGGTGATTTGCTTCTTTATGCTGCTAGATGGTAGACGACTAGGGAATCTGATCGTGAGGCTCTTTCCATGCGGATTACGCGATGATTTGACCAGGGCAATTCAAAATAATTTTCTTGGTTTCTTTGGTGTCGGTTGCTGTTATCAATCTTCTTCGGCATCTCTACCTTTGTGGTGTTTATTTTGCCTAATATTCCCTATGCACTGGTCATGGCAGCAGTCGAAGGCGCACTTTACATGATTCCCGGTATTGGCTGGCGCAACGATTGGGATTAGCCTCATCTGCCAGATTATTCTGCCTCAAGGAATTCTGCTCAGCTTGAAAGTTTTAGTGGTTTGCATTGTCTTACAGCAGGTTGAAGAAAACTTACTCATGCCCCGTATTATGCAAGGCTTCATTAATATAAATCCAGTCATTATGTTCTTTGCGCTATTATAGCAATCCTTGCAGGAGTCGTAAATTTTTTACCCCACCCCAACCCTCCCTTTACCAAGGGGAGGGAGTAAGAATTCACAAATGATTTAGGATTGCTATAGTGGGGGCGCGAGTCGCTGGATTGGTCAGAGTTTTTCTGTCGCTCCCGATCGCAGGCGTAATAATCAGCCTCCTGGATATTGATGGAATACCTGTGGAAAAGACAGAATAACCTTCTGGTTGATGTTGAAGCTAGTTGTGGTGAGGTTTCGATTACAACATTTTTTGTTGAATCTCTAGGAGAGAAATTATGAAAGGTTTAAAGGGAAAAAACGCACTCATTACTGGAGCGAGTTCAGGCATTGGGCAGGCGATCGCCATTCGTCTCGCTCAAGAAGGTTGCAACATTGCCGTTAACTATCGCAAAAGCTTAGAAGAGGCAGAAGATACTGAAGAAATAGCTCTGCAAAAAGCCTGTGGACAAGCATCGGAATGCGGGGTTGAAACGCTATTAGTTCAGGGAGATGTCTCCAAAGAAGACGACATCCTTCGTATGGTGAATACTGTCATTGATAAATTTGGTAGTCTGGATATCCTGATTAATAATGCTGGGATTCAAACAGAAAGCGCATCCCATGAAGTGCCAACCGATGAATTCGATCGCATAATTGCCGTCAATTTGCGAGGTGCATATCTCTGTGCGCGGGAAACCATTAAGCATCTGTTAGAGCAGCAGCGCTCAGGCGTGATTATCAATATTTCCAGTGTGCATGAAATCATCCCCCGCCCGATGTATATCAGCTATTCCATCAGCAAAGGTGGCATGGGAAATCTGACTAAAACCCTAGCGTTGGAATACGCAAGCCGAGGCATCCGTGTCAATGCTATCGCGCCCGGTGCAACAATTACACCGATTAATGAAAGCTGGACTGACAATCCAGAACAAAAGGCAGTAGTGGAAAGCCATATCCCAATGGGACGGGCCGGCACATCGGAGGAAATGGCAGCATCTGTTGCCTTTCTCGCATCAGATGAAGCGGCTTACATTACGGGACAAACGCTCTATATTGATGGTGGATTGACCCTCTATGGTGACTTTCGCGAAGCTTGGTCTGCCTAAATTAACTTGGAGAAACTATTTGGAGTAAATAGGCGATCGCTGTCATTTTACCTAAAAAAGGATTTGTTTGGGCGATCGCTTTCTTTACTCACCGGACACTAGACTAAACCGCACTAATGTGTCATGCAGATACAGCGGTTCCCTTGTTATGAGGTACAATAGCAACAGCTAGCTTCCCCAATTTCTTAAATGTTGAGGATTTATTAAATTGAGGGCAACTGCTATTATTGTATCAATCATAGATGCGTTAGTTGGAGCAAATTTCCGCAAAAAAGATTTGAGTTGTGACCACCCGAGTTCAATAGGCATAAAATAGGCGAGAGTCAGAAGATAAATAAAACTCGTGCCTACAGCTTCAATCATTGGTACAATTGATGCTAGTTTATGAACGGGTAAATTATCCATTACTACTAATGCTCCTGCCCATAATTCAGGACACAAAAAGTTCTCAATAAATAGGGCAAATGCTGGTCCATCCATTGAATCCTTTATTGCCATTACTGCCAGCACTTGGTTAATACTAATTGCACCTATAGCTGTAATCTTTGCGCCTCGATAAAATGGTTTTAATAAGGATAATCTTGTCCCCGCTTGCGAACAGGCATGAGTTCTGGCCAAACCAGCGTAAAATCCCAGTTTCATCCAAAAATACCAGGTTTTCTGGCTCAATATGTTTGATCATTTCCCAATATTTAACTCTTAACTTTTAAACTCTTTCTGTTGCGGCTTGGGTACTATACTATGTTTTTTTTACGATTTAATCCTAACTTCTGCAAATACCGACACATGGCCGTTCTGCTCACCCCATTTCCAGTCTGATGAGCAAATAATTCACACAACTTTACCCTAGTGGGTTCTGGATGCTCTGCCACCAGTGCTTTGACGAATGGTTGGGCATTTTTCAGATGAGTCAATTGCGGTTTTCCTCTCTGTTTCGGCTGTAAATTACCCTCGGTTTTTTGAATATTCACCAGTTTTTGAACTAAACTTTTACTGACCCCAAATCTAGTAGCTAATTTCCTCTATAGACATCTTTTCTGCCAAATGAGCCTTCACTATTTTTGGCCGGAGATCGAGAGAATAGGCTTTCATTAGGTTGGACTACAACAAGGATATTTTATTGTACCTCATAACAGCGGAAACCGCTGTATATCAAATCTTGCACCCTTCTCAATAACACGCTTTCGGGCCTGTTCCACAAAGAAGAAATTTTCTTGGGAAACAACCTCTCTGGCCAGTTCCTAAATAGGTAATTGAGGAGAGTGCAACATCTCAGTTATATTGAATTTTCTCAAATTAAATAACCTTATGTTGGCTAGTTTTTTGCTATTTTATAAGTTCGAGAGTTTGCCTAGTTTCGCTTGATAGCCTCGCAGTATCTGCTACTTTCAAAGCATACAAACTACTGGCCTTATTTACGTACAAAGGCGTACCCTTTGAAAAATATTCCAACACCATATCGGTATCTTTGGCAAACAAACCGCGCCGCGTCCCTACTTTGATGTTGTGCCGATTTTCTCCCTGAATTAATTGACCGGATTCTGGAGTAAAAACCAGCGTTCCTTCTTCACCGTAGATAGTGAAAATGTTTTCCGACTGCCAAAAAGTCTCTCCTTTTCCATAAACAGCTTCAGCGACAAGGCCATTGGCAAAGCGCAACTGTGCATTGCACAAACAAGCTTTGTAGAAATCCGGCTGACTGTCCCAAAATTGAGCTTGACAGTTAACGCTTGCCACTTCCCCGAACAAATCAGTAAATCGGTGCAGTCGCGAAATTGCACCAACTAAGGGAAAGCCAAAGAGGGAATGTTGATAAGTCCACCGCTGCGGGGCTGGATGTTGAGGAGTAATAGTAATGTAGCGGGCGTAAAAAACTTTACCGACTAATGGCAAAGATTCTTTGATTGCTTGGTGCAAACCGCCTAACAGTTCGATGTGTTCGATGTGGAGGAGTTTTTGCTTTTGGGCGGCAAGTTCGATCGCCCTTTCTGCTTCAGATACGTCTAAAGATAGAGGATATTCCACCACAACGTGCTTGTCATTTTCTAGGGCTGCCAGGACGATCGCCCCGTGATCCCGATTCACCGTACAGACAATCACCAAATCTAAATCGTCTCTTTCTACCAGCTTGCGCCAAGAAACCGCAGCTTCTGCCCCGAACCCTTGACAAAATGCTGCGGTTTTATCCGGGGAGTGGCCCGCAACTGCTACCAAGTTCGATCGCCCATCAGCTTGAATTGTCTCCGCCCTCAACTTAGCGGCAAAACCAGTACCCACAATCCCCACGCGAATTGGAGAATTAACCGAAAAACCAAAGCGAGTATCAATATTAGTCATGGGATTTGAGATTTAAGATTTTAGATAGTTACAGACTTGCGGTGCAGGGCTTTAGGGTTCTACCGCGCAGATTTTATGCTGTGGTTGTGGTGCGATTTATTCGATCGAGCCTTCAACACCCAAGTCTTGATGCGATCTCACTATACATTTCACCGCCTGCTGGGACTTGCCTTGCAGCAAGTTTTGCTGAAACTCGATCGACACACCGCATACCAACAACCCGGTTTTTGTGCTGTAGGGCTCAAAACAGGATTTTTCCTGGAAACCGGATTATTTAGCGCAAGTCTTGCGGCAACAGTATCACAAGGCTGAACCCAAGATAGGTATAAGTAATCAAGATGAAATTAGAAAAAGTTATAACTAATCCCATTCAAATGTTTTGTAAATAAGTGTGTCAACCTCCCTTCTATCCCCTACTATCATAGAGGGAACGAACCTAAGACCTAACCTCAAAGCTAATAGAGCCTTGAAGTTTGCATTAGGAAAAATTATCAATCTTGTTGAATTTTTGAGAGGATTTAGTGCATGGCAACTTACAAAGTTACCCTCATCAGCGAAGCCGAAGGAATTAACCAGACCATTGACGTTGATGACGATACTTACATTCTTGATGCTGCTGAAGAAGCAGGACTCGACCTCCCCTACTCTTGCCGCGCTGGAGCTTGCTCCACCTGCGCCGGCAAAATCACCAAAGGCGAAATTGACCAATCCGACCAATCTTTCTTGGACGATGACCAAATCGAGGCCGGATTTGTCCTCACCTGCGTCGCCTATCCCAAGTCTGACTGTACGATCGAAACTCACCAAGAAGAATCGCTCTACTAAGAAAGGACGCTCTGCGTGATACCCTAAGAAACCCGGTTTCTCGTTTCCAGAATTAAGCTGAAATACGGCAATTATGTTAAGAAACCGGGTTTCTGTGTCTAACATTGCAACAAAGCCGCCAGCAGTCTGTCACTCCCAGCTATGAATTCATAGGTGTTTGAGCAGATAGCTGACCAAATAATTTTAGATTTTAGATGGCAGATTTTAGATTAACGGTGAAACCAATCTAAAATCCAAAGTCTAAAATCTAAAAGTTTTACGGCTAATATTTAGTCTCGCGTTGCGCGGACTTTGTTTGTTTAGTGGCGAATTAATTCGCCGACTCTTAGGCCGAGTTCGATCGACTATTCGCGCCAAGATGTAATGTTATCGCTGAGCGGCACAACTTGAGCGCCGGGAAAATAAAAGCCCAGAATTTGAGATCCGTTCCAGCCCAAATTAGCCAAATTGTAAGAACCAGTCTGACTCATTCCTACCCCGTGTCCGAAACCGCCTCCGACAAAAGCATAACCGTTGAGAGTTTTGTCTGGATTGTAAATTGGTTCTAGGTAAAAAAGCGTGCTGATCGGCGGGTAAAAAGCATTGCGAATCTCGTCTTTGTCGATATCGATGGGGCCCAAGTCAGTTTGAACCTTCATTTTCAAAACTCGACCTGCGGCCGACCTTTCCACCACTTCCACTTGAGTCACAGTTTTAAGATTAGACAGCGGGTGCTGTTTCTTCTGAAGATACTGTTTGAGAAATCCAGCAATCGCTGTCAAAGAAGCTGGCTCGCGCCACCGAAAAGTATCTTCTTTTTCCTCATTAAACCCTTTTTCCAAACTGATAAAGCGGCGGAGGTTGTTTTCGTCAGACAAACTCTGCTTGGACAAATCCCAAACATTATTAGCGGAATCGACTATCGATCGCAAATATGGACGTTCCGCGCCCTGCCACACATCGTTAAAAGAGGCTGTCACGCCGCCGCTAGACGCGGAATAGAGCGCGTCTACTAGCTGATTTTCATAAGTTAGCACCAAACCGCTCGTTTGGGCGATCGCCTTATCACTTTGCGGGTAAACCTCCGTCAAACCTTGATAAACTTGGCAGTTAACATCAGCGCACAACTCATAATTATCCACAGCAAAACGGCGCAAATTTCTCAGGGCGTAGGTTCTGGCCAAAATAGTTTGAGCTACAATCGCAGCGTAAGGCGAAAAAGCCCCTATTTCGTGAGGAACAACACCCCGCAAGTAAGTTTCGGTCAGCACTTCATTGACTAAAGTATAAGTGCCGTAAGCATTTTTTTGCAGGCGCAAATTGCCACCATAACGGCGAGTTTGTTGAATAGCTTTTTCGGGTTCAGTAGCTGTCGCCTCGTGGGTGGTTTGTTCCAATACCTCAATCACATTTTTCCCCGCCGTCACATCCAACTCATTGCGGTTGAAGCGAAAGCCGTTTAAAACCCAAAATGCCTGGGGTACTTGTTTAAAAACTTTGGAATCCAAAAAAGCTGTTGTGTTCCCTTGAGCTTGCAAACTTTGCAACAGCCAGCGCCGCACCAAAGGAGAGTTATAAACATCTCTTTTTGCCCAAACTTGCCAGCGCAAAGGTTGAGCAATTTCTACTTCTATTCCCTGGGCGCGCCACTGATTAGCGCTGTCTTCCGCACTCTCGAAACTGCGGTGAGAACTTAGTACCACTCGTTCTTCTACTAATGGCGATTCCAGCGGTTTGGGGGCTATTTCTAACTTGACGCTAACAGCCGTTTTGGTTTCTATGCCTTGAGGAGTTTTGTAACGCAAAGTTAAGCTGTCGCCCGGTAATGCTTTTAGCGTCAGTTTGTCGGTTGCTTTGGTACCAAACCGCTGCACTACGCCAATTTTGATGGGTCTATTTTGGGGAGTTTGGGCGTATCCCGCAGCGCTGAAAATGGGCAACAGGCACAATGCGGTGAAAACAGTCCTAGAAATGCAGCTAAACCATTTGTAATTGGGAGTGGGAGGTGCTTGAGCGAACACGGTTATCTGTCTCGCGATAGTTGAAAGTGGGGGATTTTTGATTGTACGTTAGCACATTTGGCCGTTGCTATAAGGGAATTGCCGAAGATTAACTGGTTTGGTTGCCCGAATTCTGTTAAGTCGCTAGGCGCAAATAAACTTTACATCAAGCAATTTTGAGCCATTACCCGCCCCACAATCTTATTATGGGTAATTCAATGAAAGCGAGTTTACCTACTTACTTGGTTTTTCCAATATTGGTAGGCGGCATAGGCCAAGGTGACAGCGCCGGTGACAATGGCCGCTTCATCAACCTCAAATTGCGGGTGATGGAGGGGATAGTTCGGTTTGTCCGTCAGTCCCACTCCTAAGCGAAACATGGTTCCCGGTGCGTGTTCTAAGTACATCGAAAAATCTTCGGCGCCGAGGGAGGGTTCTGGTAAAATTTGGACGCGCGATCGACCTAAAGCTTCTAAAGCCGCACTTTCGACTAATTGCGTGAGTTTTGGGTCGTTTTGGACTCCGGGGACTCCGCGCTTGTAGGTGAGTTCGTACTTAGCGCCGTAAGTCCCGCAAACGCTGGAGACAATTTGTTCGATCCAAGCCGGCAGGTTTTCGTGGGTTTCTGGATGCAGCGATCGCACGGTTCCCAATAATTTTACTCGATCGGCAATTACGTTCGGCGCTCGTCCGCCGTTAATTTGCCCGATCGTCAAAACCAGTGGCCTCAAAGGATTTTGCGTGCGGCTAATGGCCTGCTGCAAAGTGGTAATTATCTGAGAAGCAATCCAAATTGCGTCGATCGCCTCGTGGGGACGCGCACCGTGGCCGGATTCGCCCATGACAATCAATTCTATGTCATCTGCCGCCGCCGTCAGTGCCCCGTGGCGGATACCGATGCAACCGCCGGGAATCGTCGGAAAAACGTGCACTCCGAGGATGCCGTCAACATCTTCCATCGCCCCATCTTTAATCATCCATTGAGCACCTTGGGCAATCTCTTCTGCAGGCTGAAACAAGAAGCGGACGTGACCGGGCAATTTTTCCCCTAGCTGAGACAATATCATGGCTGCGCCCAAACCGACGGTGGTGTGGATGTCGTGGCCGCAGGCGTGCATCACTCCCTCGTTGCGGGAGGCAAATTCTAAGTTAGTGCGTTCTTGAATCGGCAAAGCGTCCATATCGGTGCGAATTGCCAGCCACCGGGACTCGCTGCTGTGGCCTTTGATTTCGCCGAGCACTCCTGTTTTGCCGATTCCTTCGATCGCGCGGACTCCGCTGGATGCGAGAACTCCGGCTACATAGGCTGCGGTTTGATATTCTTGCCCGCTGAGTTCGGGGTGGGAGTGGATGTGGCGGCGAATTTCGATTAAGCGGGGTGCTAGGGTGGCGGCTAATTCTTTGATGCGGGGAAGCATGAATTTACTTGGGGAGTGCGGTACAAGTTGTAGTCAACTAGGTTAACGCATATGTTTGGGGGTGAACAGGGTTATAAGGGGCAAAAGTGCGATCGGGCTTTTAGATAGCAATCCTATTTCGTTTGTGAATAAGATTTTTTTTCTCACCGCAGAGGGCGCAGAGAACGCAGAGAAAAGAGAGAAGAGAGAGTTAGGTTGAAACGGGGAACAAAAGTTAATATTTTAGGTGAAAATGCTGATTTTTATTTGACTATTTCTGGTTGTGATATCATCGAATAGTAAATTTATTAAAATTAATTTCTATGATTAGCTTGGGCTTCTGGAATGTAATTATTTTAATTGCTGTCGCTTTGATTGTAAAATTTAATTGGCAATTAAATAGCGAAAAAACAGCATGGCAAGATTCTTTGTTTTTAAACCATCCTTCCATTAAAAGGTTGACTCATTTTTTTCGTCAACCGATGGTTAACTTTATTTTGCAAGCAGTTATTGTATTAGTTGTCACCCGATTTCTCTGTTATACCGGTTGGTTGGTTTACAATCTGACTACCCGACCCGATCCGCCTTACTGGGATTTTAAGTGGTTTTATGTCGCGAGTAAGTTAGCCCATGAGCATTTGAGTCCCTTTAATGTAGAAGTATTTAACAGCGGTTTCTGTAGCATCACAAAAGTGTGTGGGTTTATTCCATCTTTTGTTTATCCACCTAATATCATTCCTCCCCTCTGGTTTTTGGGCTATTTCCCGATAAAGACTGCATTTACAATCTGGACTTGGCTGCATCTTATTGCCACAGGTTTTGTTTTATGGGGAGCGAATATCTTGTTGGTGTCGCACTCACGAGCTGTTCGGACTATTTGTAGTATATCAGTTGCATTCCTCTACGGTTTTGTCTTCGATCTTCAAGTTGGCAATGTGGCAACTTTTATTGCGGTTCTGCTGTTATGGATGTTTATTTATGCTAGAAAAAATCTGGATGTAATTGCAGGAATTTTATTAGGTGTTGCCCTTTTTAAACCAACTTTAGTTATATTGTTTCTTCCTTATTTTTTAATCAAAAGACGGTTTCAGCTAGTTTTTATATCTCTAGTCACGGTAACTTTTTTGGCAGTTATAGGTCTAGCTGTAACGGGCAATTCCTTAACAGGATTTATACAGGATGCGACTCGTGGATTTCCACTCTGGCTCAACGATCCATCGAATAATGCTTATATTTCTATGAGTCGCCTTGATTTAAGGGTTATGGGGCCGAGATTTTTCCCCGATAGTCCCTTCGTGGCGAAGCTATTTTCTGACTTGATTATTCTGGTGCTAGTTGGTTTAGTGAGTTGGTATTTTTACAAAAAACAATCTGGCAATGCTTGGTCAAAAAAGGTTGACTTATCTGAAATGGTGCTAATTTCTACTTTGAGTATTGCTATCAACTATTCACAGCCAACCAGTTCTGTGATGTTAGCACCGGCGGTGGTTTTTTTGCTGAATGATTTATGTTTTCAGATTAAAAATTGTGCCTTCTCTAGGCAAAGAATGTCGGTTTGGTTATTGGGGGTTGGCTGTGTCATGGTGCAAACCGCAGTGATTCATGGCGGGCTGTTGGTGTTTCTAGGAAAGCGGTGGAACTGGAAGGGGGGGGAATTGCCTTATTTGTTTAAAGTAACTATTTTTTCACTACCGAGTTATGCGATTTTAGGCCTTACGTTAAGTGTTTTAGTCTTAGCGATTACATCTCTTTCGTTTGGTGATTTGGGGGATTCCCAAACCGATAGACAGCATTGTTAATCTACCAAAATCAGTCTTGCTCGTTGCTGTCGCTTTTCTGTTGCTGCGATCGATCGTCGCTTTGAATTCTCCCCTCAGATTTAGCCTCATCTACTGCTTCTTGAATTAATGTCAACACCATATTCGAGACCGGCCGATAATGCGATTTGGCTAACCGCTCTAGGTCTGCTTTAAGTTCTTCTGGAAGATATACAACTATTCTGGGGAGTTTTGCTGGCAAGGCTGTTGTTTGTGCTTTTACTGCCCTATTGTACCTTTTTTTGACCTCTACAGTATCAATTTTACCCTCAAGGGTTGACTCGGAGTGCATACCGTGATACTTTAGAGTGAACACAAAACAAAACCCCCACCGCTCAGAGTTGCAATCGTTCGGTGGGGGCTTGAACTCCCATATTTAGGAGGAAACTCTATGATATCACCGCCAAAGTCAGTTCCCGAACTACTCCGGGAAGAAATTCCTGATGTACCTCAAGGTAAGCAACCGATTCGTTTGCTGTTGTGTGGCGTTCCCAAAGCGGTAGACAGCATCGTTAATCTGTTGCACGTTTTAGGTTTTGCAGAAGTTGGGGAATGGAGCCCGCCTCTACCATCGCCTCTAGCGGGTGAGGTGATTCGGATTTTAACCCGTTACTGGAAAGAGTAATCTTTGACGGCGATCGCACGAATTGAAAAAGTGCGATCAGCCTTATTTGACCCTTTGGATCGGGTTTCTGGTTAGAGGAGCAAGAAAACCAAACAAAAATATTTGTAGAAGAGTCAAAGAATATCTCTAAAAGAGAATGCCTAGTAGTCCACTTTCATCACTTTCGTCTGTCAGTCTAAGTCTTACAAAAGAATCAAAATTAAAATCTTTGGCAAACTCGGAGTATGGAACCCTATCTGAATTTAATGTACATATATATTGAAAGCCACATCTTCTAGATTCTCTATCGGCAAATTCAAGAGCAAGTCTCACTTGTCTCTCATCAACACCATCAAAAATGGTACTGTCATGAATTAATATACGTGGTGAAGGATCGCGTTCAGACCAAAGCTGTGCCAGCATTAAGTCATAACAAAATATTTTCATGTTATCGATACCTTCGCTGCCATCACGGCTAATCTCTACATTGAACTGAAAACCATTGTCGCCTACATTAATAATTAACCTTCCTGGGGCACCGTAAAGAAACCGAGAGTTTATATTGAATAGCTCTCTAGCTTTTTCTGCTTGAACACGTCGTTCTTGATAGTCACGACGTGCGCGTTGTAGTAAGCGTTCTTTTTCAATATTTAAATCACTTTTTCCTTCTTCAAACTTATTTAATTCTTCTATGCGTTTATTAATTTCATTTAGATTAGATACAATTTCCAGATAAAGTTCTTGGAGTCTTGTGTACTCTTCTAAAGCACCATGTGTTTGTAGCACTTCCAATAAAGAAGCACGTTGTTCGGTTTTTTCACGTATGAGACCTTCTCTAGATGATACATCTCTCCTGATACGCTCAATTTCAGTCGATAGAAAATCGCGACGATTTTCTATAAGCCTACGATGAAAACTTTCTACTTCTTCCAATCTTCTAACTACCAAACCCGGGAGTTCAATACCGACACTTTCGTATATATGAGTTACATCATCTGGGGATGGTTCATTTTCTGCTTCCAGGCTAGATTGATAAAATTCTAAGATTTTTTTATCGGCAATATTGTTATTAGTTGCTTCATGAATTTCCGCAGTCAACCGATTAGCATTAGCCTCTAGTTCGTGGTATTGAGGAGCTACGCGAAAATTACTTAAGGTTTGTTTTCTCTCGCGTAACTGTGACTCGACTTGGACTTTTAAAGCTTCGAGTTCGCCTAAAGAACCAAATATGCCAATTGCAACTCCTGTATCTGTGTCTTTTTTGAGTTTTTTTATATCATCTAGTAATTTTTTTTGATCTTTTAAAAGTTGTAAATCTCTCGCATCTTCCCAAGCCAAACCTAGTAAAAAAGCATTATTAACTTGCTTGTCCCAATCAAACTGCTTTCTGTGATGTTCAAAGGGAGTAGAAAAGGCGTCTCGTCCACGGCGGATAAAATAAGAAATTAGACCTCTAAACGTAGGTTGGAATTTTTTATCTTCATTATCACTTGGCAAACCAAACAAAAGGTTTCCTAGTATTGCCTTCCAATGTGTCACGCTCAGAACTCTTTGCCCTTCTTTTTCTTTTGGCTGAATTGGCCAGGAAGTAGTATCTCCTTCAATTACTACCTTTGACTTGTCAGCAGTATTTCTAGTTACTGTAATCTGGGGGGGTGACAAAGAGGGCTAGGAGATAGACCGAATCAGAGTTGCAGCCCGCATACCTTGTTGATAAAAGCGAC